>NZ_JBHYPE010000004.1:0-282468 GCF_042746015.1 Streptomyces sp. NPDC058773 | reverse complement strand
CAGCCGGACACCCCCACCCGCGCAGGCCCGTCACCGCACCCGACAGCCCCGCGCAGCGGACCCCGCCCGCCGCAGGCGCAACGGCGGGACAGCCGAAAACGTGGGCCGAGGCACAGCGCAGCGGACCCCGCCCGCCGCAGGCGCAACGGCGGGCCAGCCGAAAACGCGGGCCGAGGCACAGCGCAGCGGACCCGCAGGCGCAACGGCGAGGGCACCGCGAAACGGGCCACAAACGGCGAGCAACCCACACGGCGGGCAAGACAAAAACGTGGGGCTACCCGAGAGGGACACCGGCCTCCAGGTGCAGCGGACAGTTCCGTTCGCGCGCCCGCAGCGCCCACCGAAGCCGGTTCCAGCGAACCGGCGGGAGCATCGCCTCCGCCTCGGCTTCGGTGACGAAGCGCCAGTCACGAAGCTCCGCTCCGGGAAGCATCAGCTTGCCGATGCGGTCGGCCGGCAACGTGCCGCCGTCGTACAGCAGACGGAGTCCCCCGAAGCCGGGAGGCTTGGGCGCCTCCCAGTCGAGTACCAACAGACGCAGCGCGCCCGGGAGTTCGATGCCCAGTTCCTCGGCGACCTCGCGGACCCCGGCCTGGGCGGGTGCCTCGCCACGTTCCACGACGCCGCCGGGGAATTCCCAGCCGGCCTTGTAGGTGGGGTCGACGAGCAGCACCCGGTCCTGGTCGTCGAAGAGCAGCACACCGGCGGCGAGTGTCTCAGCCGTCGGCTCGGGGGTCTGCACGATGTCGCAGTCGCCGGCGCCGGTGCGGACGGCCTCGGCGACCTGCTCGGCGGCCTGGCGGGGCGTCAGCCGGGTGGTGTCCACGACGTGGGCGTCGTCGCGCAGCCACGGGAGGGCGTCGGCGTACGGGCCCAGGTGTTCCAGGCACCACTGGCGGACGGACGCGTTGGTGCCGGTGTCGCCGGGGATCTCCTCGCGCTGCGCTATCCGGGCCCGCAGGATCGTTTCCTCGGTGTGCAGCAGCACGTGCCGTACGGGTATCCGGCGGGCGGCGAGGGCACCGAAGATCTCGTCGCGGTACTCCTGGCGCAGCAGCGACATCGGTGTCACCAACGGACCGGGTACCTCGGTGAGCAGGGCGGCCGCGGTGTCCACGACCATGCGCCGCCAGGCCGGGAGATCCTGATAGTCGTCGATCTCCTCGAACCGCTTGGCCGGCAGCATCAAGCGCAGTCCGCTGCCGAGGAGTTCGGGGTCGTAGAGCGTGCTTCCGGGAAGCAGGTCGAGCAATTCATGAGCCGTACTGGTCTTGCCCGCACCGAACGCGCCGTTCAGCCAGACGATCACGGTTTCCCCTCTTCCCTAGACCCAGGTGAGTTGCCCGCAACACCCTGCCACGGAAACGCTCGGGAACCAGGGGCCGCGCGCACGACCGGGAACGTTGCACATTCGACCATCGGCCCGTCCAGGGGACTTCGCTCACCCGTGGACGCGCCGATCGAGAAATGCCGCGCGCGGCGGATGATCGGTCACGTATCCGCCGCCGCGAAGCCCCCGGCTAACAAGCGCTCCCCCGCCCCTCCTGTACCGAAACCCCCACCCGATACCGGATTTCCGAACCGCCCCCCGGACCGTGGGGGACCGCATATGACGGCGGCCCATTGAGGGCCTCGGCGGCCGGTGCCGCCTAGCCCTTGCTCGCGCCGAGGGTCAGACCGGCGATGAAATGCCGCTGGAGGAGCAGGAAGACCAGGACCGTGGGCAGTGCGACGAGGACGGAGCCCGCGGCCAGCAGGTTGTAGTCGGTGAAGAACTGGCCGCGCAGATTGTTGAGGGCCGAGGTGACCGGGAGTTTGTCGCCGTCGGAGAGGAAGACCAGGCCCCAGAGGAAATCGTTGTACATCCAGGTGAATTGCAGGGTGCCCAGGGCGGCCAGCGCGGGACGGCACAGGGGCAGCGTGATCCGCCGGTACTGCGTCCAGACACCGGCGCCGTCGACGATCGCGGCCTCCAGGATTTCCCGGGGCAGGGTGCGCATGAAATTGGCGAGGACGAAGACGCAGAAGCCCAGCTGGAATGCGGTCTGTACGGCGATGACGGCCCAGCGGGAGTCGTACAGCATCAAGGAGTCGGACATCCAGTACGGCAGCGGAATGTTGTTGAAGAGGACATAGAGCGGGGTGACGATCACTTGCTGGGGCAGCAGGTTCCCGGCGGTGAAGAGCATGAGCAGGACGATGCCGCCGCGCATCCTCAGCCGGGAGACGGCGAAGGCCACGAAGGAGGCGAGGAAGAGGGTGAGCAGCACTCCGGGGACGGCGATGAGGGCGGAGTTGAGGAAGTACTTTCCCATTTCCGCGTTGGTGAAGGCCTGGCGGTAGTAGTCGAAGGAAAGGTGGCGCGGGAGAGAGAAGTAGCCGTATTCGGCGGTTTCTTCGTAGGGGCGCAGGGAGGCGTAGACGGCCAGCAGGAGCGGGGCGAGGAAGGTGAGCGAGACGGCGCCGAGAAAGAGGTGGATACCGAATCGGCCGCGGCGGCGTCTCGGTTGCCGGCGGGCGGGTGCCGGCCGGAGGGTTGGCGGTGCGGTGGTGGCGGATGCGGTCATCGCTGCTCCTCTCGGATTTCCTGGACGAGATAGGTCACGATGAATCCCAGCGAGACCAGCAGCAGGACGACGGCGAGCGCCGAGCCGAATCCGATCCGGCTCGCTTCACCGATGATGTTGTCGGTGACGAGCACGGACAGCAGTTCCAGGCCGTTGCGGCCCTTGTTGACGGCGTAGACGATGTCGAAGGCGCGCAGCGATTCGATGACGGTGATGACGCCGACGATGACATTCACCGGGCGCAGGGTGGGGAGGACGACCCGGAAGAACGTCTGGCGGGCGCCGGCGCCGTCGAGGGCGGCGGCCTCTTTCAGGCCGGGGTCGACGGATTTCAGTCCGGCGAGATAGAGGATCATGACATAGCCGGTGTGCCGCCAGCAGGCGGCCAGCAGCACCATCCAGATATTGAGTCCGGGATTTCCCAGCCAGTCGGTGGGATTCCTTCCGCCGACGACGGCGTTGAGTGCGCCCTGGTCCCGGGAGAGGATCAGCTGGGCGATGAAGCCGACGACGGCGAGCGAGAGCACCACCGGCATGTAGAGCGTCGACTGGTAGAAGCGACTGAAGCGGACGCCGCGGTCGATGAGGACGGCGAGCAGCAGGCCGAAGGGGGTGGCGAGCAGTCCGAGGAAGGCCAGCCAGAGCAGGTTGTGGCGGACCGCCGGCCAGAATTGCGGGTAGGTGGTGAAGAGGCTTTCGTAATTCTTCAGGCCGGCCCAGTGGATCTCTCCGATGCCGTCCCAGGTGGTGAAGGACAGTCCGACCGAGGCGAGCGTCGGGCCCCAGATCAGGGCGAGTTCGAGCAGGATCGGCAGGCCCAGCAGCACGCCCAGGACAAGGCGGTCGCGGTGGCTGTACCGGCGCGGCCCGGGGCGTCGGGCGCGCGGTGCGCGGAGGTTCGGCACGGTTCGCTCCCCGTCTCTCACCGCGGTTCGACGGCGGCTCACTCGGCGGAAAAGATCTGCTTCTTCTGGCGTTCGATGTCGTTCACCAGTCCGTCGATGTCATCCGGTCTGTTCAGGAACTGCTGGATCGCCTGAATCATCACGGTCGAGGCGAAATCGGGCCGGGTGTCGCGGTCCAGGAACTGCGATATCTGCCGGGCGCCCGAGACGAGCTGGACAGCCTTTTTCTGCAGCGGGGTGTAGGCGGCGGTGTCCGCACCACTGTTGACCGCGATGTTGTTGGGGTCGGACTTCAGGTAGATGTTCTCCGCCTCGGGCGTGGCGAGGAAGGTCAGCAGATCCTTCGCCCCGTCCCGGTCCCTGGCCTTCTTCGACATCAGAAATCCGTCGATGGGCGCCTCGACCGCGTCCTGTCCATGGTCCGGGTCGATCTCCGGAAAGGGGAAGAAGTCCAGATCCTCCCGGTCGGCGGCGCTGAACTGCTGCCCGGGGTGCGGCAGTCCGAGCACGGTCATCCCGGCTTTCTTCTGCGCGAGGGTCTGTGCGGCCTCCTGCCAGGTACGGCCGTTGGCGCCCGGCTGGTGATAGGGCAGCAGTCCGCGCCACAGGTCGAATACCTGCTTGACCTGTGGGCTGTTCCAGGATTTCTGGCCGCGCAGCAGCGCGATATGGAAGTCGTAGCCGTTGGCGCGCATATTGAGGTAGTCGAAAGTGCCCATCGCCGGCCAGCCGTCCTTGTCGCCGAAGGCGAAGGGCACCAGGCCGTCCTTCTGCATCTGCCTGGCGAGCGCCCGGTACTGGTCGAAGGTCTTGGGGGCCTCATATCCCTTTTCCCGGAATACGCTCTTCCGGTGGAAGACGGCCCACGGATAGTAGTAGTACGGCACGAGGTACTGCTTGCCGTCCAGGCCCGTCGACTGCTTCTTCAGCGCCTCGGTGAATCCGTCGAAGTCCCGCCACAGATCGCTGATGTCGGAGAGCAGTCCCTTCTGCGCGAAGTACTGCATACGGTTGCCGGCGAACCACATGAAGACATCGTCCGGCGTGCCCTGGAGATAGCGGTTGATGTTCTCCTGGAAGTTCTCATGGTTGACGGTATTGACCTTCACCGTCTTCTTTGACTTGTTCTCGTACGCCGTGAAGGCCGCGGCGAAGGCCTTCTTCGGTACGGCGTCCGAGGCGTTGGACCCCATCGTGATGCCGCCGGGCCCGCCGCCGCAGGCGGTCAGCAGGGAGGGGAGGGCCACGGCCCCCGCACCGACCGCCGCGCCCCTCAGCAGGGCCCGGCGGGACATCCGACCTCCTGCCGCTCCCTCATGTGCACCCGAACCGCCGAACGCTGACTGGGCCATGTCCCCCTCCTCAGGGGTGGAACCAAACAGAAACGAACGCGAGTGGTGGGATCTCACTCCGAACGGCAGGGCGCGTCAAGGGTTTTGGCAGGCCGAGCAGGAACCGTTACCGCTCCTCTTCCAACAGACTCCAACAAGCCCTACCGTAAACACTCGCACGCGACCGGTACCGACCCCACCACACCTCTCGCGAAGACGGAGGACGCGAAGCATGCGCGTTCATATCCGCACCATCCACCGGCGAGGCCGGCGAAGAATCGTCGGAGCGCTGTCCGCCGCCCTGCTGTGCACCGCAGGCGTGACCGCCCTGCCCGCCGCGGCCCGGACACCCGACGCCCCGGCCCCCGCCACAGCCACAGCCACAGCCACAGCCACCGACGCCCGTACCGCCGGCGCCGATCCGGCCCCCCGGCTTCCCGGCGGGCTCGCGAAGACACCCCCGATGGGCTTCAACAACTGGAACTCCACGCACTGCCGGGCGGAGTTCAACGAGGAGATGGTCAAGGGCATCGCCGACCTCTTCGTCACCAAGGGCCTCAAGGACGCCGGCTACCGCTACGTCAATCTCGACGACTGCTGGGCACTGCCCACCCGCGACGGCGACGGCAAACTCGTACCGGACCCGAAGCGCTTCCCGCACGGCATCAAGGCGGTGGCCGACTACGTCCACGCCAAGGGCCTGAAATTCGGCATCTACACGAGCGCCGGTATCAAAACCTGCAACGAGGCCGGATTCCCCGGCGGTCTGGGCCATGAGAAGTCCGACGCCCAGCAGTTCGCCGACTGGGGAGTTGACTACCTCAAGTACGACAACTGCAACAACCTGGGTGTGGACGCCCAGCAGCGGTACCGCACCATGCGGGACGCGCTGAAGGCCACCGGGCGGCCCATCGTCTACAGCATCTGCGAATGGGGCGAGAACAAGCCCTGGGAGTGGGCGTCGGACGTAGGACATCTGTGGCGCACGACCGGCGACATCAGCGACTCGTGGTCCAGCATGCTCGCCATCGCGAAGCAGAACCTCCCGCTCGCCGCGCACGCCGGCCCCGGGCACTGGAACGACCCGGACATGCTGGAGGTCGGCAACGGCGGGATGACGGACACCGAGTACCGCAGCCACTTCTCCCTCTGGTCGATGATGGCCGCCCCGCTGCTGATCGGCTCCGATCTGCGCAAGGCGGGCCCGGAGACGTTCGAGATCCTGGCCAACAAGGACCTCATCGCCGTCGACCAGGACCCCCTGGGCAAGCAGGCGACGGTGCTGAAGTCCGAGAACGGCCGCTGGACGGTGGTCCGGCAACTGGCCAACGGTGACCGAGCGGTGGCGCTGTTCAACGAGACCGGCTCACCGCAGCGGATCTCCACCACCGCCAAGGACCTCGGTCTGCCGCGCGCCGACGGCTACCGGCTGCGCGATCTGTGGCAGCACCGCGACACCCACACCACGGGCACCGTCTCCGCGACCGTCCCGGCCCACGGCACCACCGTCTACCGCGTCTCCGCCGACCCGCGCTGGGCCACCCACCCGCCGGCCGTCGAGACCGGCACCGACCGCACCGCGCTGGTCGAGGCCGGCACCGCCGCCGTACTCCGCTCCACCGTCCGCAACCTGGGCGGCACCCCCGCCAAGAACCTCGCGGTGACACTCAAGGCCCCGCGGGGCTGGCAGGTCCGGGCCACCTCGCCCGCGACGGCCCGCGCGCTGCCCGGGGGCCGGACGCTGCGTACCGGCTGGCGGATCACCGCACCGGCCGGCACCGCGCCCGGCGCGTACGCGCTGCCGCTCACCGCGGACTACCGGTCGCCCCGCGGCGCACGGGTCACCACGACCCTGCCCGGCACCGCCCATGTCGTGGTGCCCCCGCCGTCCGGGACCACGGACGCCGCCGCGCTCCCCTGGATCGGCGCCACCAACGGCTGGGGCCCGGTGGAGAAGAACACCAGCGTCGGGGAGGACGGGGCCGGGGACGGCAGACCGCTCAGCATCGGCGGCACCGGCTTCGCGAAGGGCCTGGGGGTCCATGCCGCCAGCGAGGTGACCTTCTACACGGGCGGCCGGTGCTCCGCGTTCAGCGCCCGCGCCGGCATCGACGACGAGGCCGGGGACCGTGGCACGGTGGGCTTCGAGGTCTGGGCCGACGGCAAACGGGTCGCCCGGATCGCGCCGGTGACCGGTACCGATCCCGCGCAGGACGTCAGCGCCCGGGTCGCCGGGGCGCAGACCGTCCGGCTGGTCGTGACCGACGGCGGGGACGGTATCGACTACGACCACGCCGACTGGGCGGACGCCACGTTCCGCTGCTGAAACGGCAGTTGCCGCGACGCCCGCCGCTGAGCAGCGGGCGCCGACACGAGTGCCGGGCGGGCCCCTCGGTCCGCCCGGCACCCGGGCCGCGCACCGCGCCGCACAGGTCAGCAGGTGCGCAGCCCGGGAACCGGCTGGTCGTTCGCCCCGCCCTTGAGGTAGACGGCGCTGATGTAGACACCGGAATTGCCGCTGTCGTCATCGGTCTTGGCGCACCAGACGTTGGTCCGCTTTCGTACGTCTCCCGGCGGCCCGGCTTCGCCTGGCAGTAGGCGTAGTTGGTGGCCATCTGGAGGGTGCCGACCCGCTGGAAGGACGCCGTGTACGAGTCCGCGCCGCGCCATACGCCGCAGTTGGCCTGGCCGCCGCCGATCGCCTCGCACGACGGCCCGTCCGTCGGTGCGCCACCGCCACAGCTCTCGCCGGTCCCGCCGGACGCGCCACCGTCCGGGCCCGCTGCCGCCGTCCGTTCCGCCGTCGGCGCCGTCAGCGCCGCCCTGGGCCCCCGGGTTCACCGTTCTGCCTGCCCCAACTGCCGACCGCCAAGGGGCGCACGGGCGCGCGTGGTGCGGTCAGGACGCGGTGACCACGGCATCGAGACGGGACTGTTGTGCGGCGGCCGCGGCGCCCACCACCCCGGCGTCCGTGCCCATCTGGGCGGGTACGACCGTCAGGCCCGACACGAATGACAGCTTCGCGTAGTCCCGCAGCGCCGTACGCAAAGGACGGAAGAGGACCTCGCCCGCGCCCGCGACGCCGCCGCCGATGACCGCGATATCGATCTCGACGAGCGTGGCGGTGGCGGCGATCCCGGCGGCCAGCGCCCGCGCCGCTCGCTCGAAGGAGCGGAGGGCGACCGGGTCCCCGGCGTGCGCGGCGACGGCGACGGCGGCCGCGCTGGTGTCACCGTCGGGGCCCGGCTGCCAGCCGTTGGCCAGCGCCCGGCGGGCGATGTTGGGACCGCTGGCGATCCGTTCGACACAGCCACGGGCCCCGCACGGGCAGGCGTCACCGTCGATATCGACGCTGATGTGGCCGATGTGCCCGGCGTTGCCCGTGGGTCCCGGGTGCAGCCGGCCGTTGAGGACGAGCCCGCCGCCGACCCCCGTGGACACCACCATGCACAGGGCGTTGGTGTGGCCCCGCGCGGCGCCCTGCCAGTGCTCGGCCGCGGTCATCGCGACGCCGTCGCCGACCAGGACGACGGGGCGCCCCCCGACCAGCGCCCGCACCCCGGCGACGAGCGGGAAGTCGCGCCAGCCGGGGATGTTGACCGGGCTGACGGTGCCGGTGGCGGCGTCCACCGGGCCCGCGCTGCCGATGCCGACGGCCGCCACCCGCGCCCAGTCCGGCCCCGCCGCCAGCTCGCCGATCACCTCGGCCACCGCGCGCATCACCGTCGCCCCGTCCTCGTCGGCGGGCGTGGGCCGGGCGGCGCGTACGACGATCCTGCCGCGGGTGTCCACCAGGGCGCCGGCGATCTTGGTGCCGCCGATGTCCAAGGCTGCGCTGAGGTCCGTCTGCATCGGTGTGGAATCTCCTGGTGGGCCCGGGGACCGAGCGTACCGGCCCGGCGTGAGAACGCCAGTCTCCCTGTGATTGACAACGTTGTCTAGGGGCTATGCTCGACGCCACATGCCGATGCCGACAGAACCAGGACCGCACACCGTGACCGACACCGCGCGGGGCACGTCCCGCCGCTATGGCACCCGGCCCACGATGAAGGATGTCGCGGCACGCGCCGGCGTCGGCCTCAAGACGGTCTCCCGTGTGGTCAACGGCGAACCGGGAGTCACCCCGGACACCGAACGCCGTGTCCAGGAGGCCATCACAGCCCTGGGGTTCCGCCGTAACGACTCCGCCCGGATCCTGCGCAAGGGACGCACCGCGAGCATCGGCCTGGTGCTGGAGGATCTCGCCGACCCCTTCTACGGCCCGCTCAACCGCGCCGTCGAGGAAGTCGCCCGCAGCCATGGCGCACTGCTGATCAACGGCTCCAGCGCCGAGGACCCGGCCCGCGAACAGGAGTTGGTACTGGCCCTGTGCGCCCGGCGGGTGGACGGCCTGGTCATCATCCCGGCCGCGGACGACCACCGATACCTGGAGCCGGAGATCGCGGCCGGGATAGCCACGGTCTTCGTCGACCGCCCGGCCGGACGCATCGACGCCGATGTCGTCCTCTCCGACAGTTTCGGCGGCGCACGGGACGCGGTGACCCATCTCATCGCGCACGGCCACCGCCGGATCGGCTTCATCGGCGACCAGCCCAGGATCCACACCGCCCATGAACGACTGCGCGGCTACCGTACGGCAATGGCCGCCGCCGGCCTGCCCGTTGACGAGTCCTGGGTGTCCCTCGGCCCGACCGCACCGGAACGGGTGCGCGCCGCCGCCACCGCCATGCTGGCCGGCCCGGAGCCGGTGACCGCGCTCTTCGCGGGCAACAACCGCGTCACGGTCACCGCGGTCCGGGTACTCGCCGACCACCCGCGCCCGGTCGCCCTCGTCGGCTTCGACGACTTCGAACTCGCCGACTTGGTCAACCCCGCCATCACCGTCGTCGCCCAGGACGCCGCCCGGCTGGGCCGTACGGCCGCACAGCTGCTCTTCCGCCGCCTCGACGGCGCCGATGACGCACCCCGCCGGGAAGAGATCCCCACCCGGCTGATCCCGCGCGGGTCGGGCGAGATACCGCCCGCGGAGAGCTGAACCACCCAGCGCCGGGGCGCCGCACGCGGCAGCTCCGGCGCGCGCCGGCATCACGGGTCCTCGCGCCGCGGAGGCCCACCTCGCCCGGCCTTCTTCCAGATGAGCGCCATCCCCACCGCGAGCACCAGCAGCGCGACGAGCACGATGCCGGCCTTGATCGCGTGATCGACCAGCAGGTGATGAAGGAGGCCGGAGCTGCCGGCCTCCCCCTCGCCGCCCCGGGCGAGCGCGAGCCCGTGCCCCGTCAGCGAACCGCCGGTCACCGGCCCGCACCCCGCTCCCGCTGCTCGCGCCCGTCGTCGTCCAGGCGACGGGCCGCGGCCCGGAACGCCGCACGGGCCACCGAGCCTCCGCCGCGGGACGCACCCCGGCGCCCCGCACCATCCCGGCCCTCCAGACAGCGGCTCGCGGCACGCGCGGCGGGTGCCGCATACCGCCGCATCTCGTCGAGCCTCCCCCGCCGCCGGAGCGCCAGCGCCACGGAGAAGACCAGCAGGGCCAGCAGGGCCAGCACCACCGAACCGCCGACGAGCAGGCCGAATCGGAGAAGCAGAAGGTTCAGGACCTGTTCCATGACCACCGTCCCAGTTTTTGTATCACGGGTGTGATACAAAAACAATTTATCACAGCCGTGATAGAAAGGGCTCATGCCCAAACAGGTGGACCGGGAAGCCCGGCGCCGCGAGGTCGTGGACGCCCTCCTCCGCGTCGCCGTACGCGACGGCCTCCAGCGCGCCTCCCTGCGCGCCGTCGCCGACGAGGCGCGGCTCAACATCGGTTCGGTCCGGCACTACTTCGCCGGCCAGGGAGAGCTGATGCGTTTCGCGATGCGGTCGATGGTGGACCGGGTCGGCGACCGGCTCCAGCGCCGGATCGACGAACTGGGCGATCTGGACGGCCTCTCCGGGCCCCGGATCCGCCGGTTCGCGGTGGAGCTCCTCTCCGAGCTGCTGCCCCTGGACGAGGGCCGGCGCGCCGAGGTCACCGTCCTCGTCGACTTCTCCACGGCCGCCCGCACCGATCCCACGCTCGAAGACCTCGCCCACGAGACCGCCGTCGCCACCCGCACTCTGGTACGCCGCATCCTCACCCGGCTCGACTCCGCGGGCGGCCTGCGGCCCGGCCTGTCCGTCGAGACCGAGACCGAGCGGCTGACCTCCCTACTGGACGGCCTCGCCTTCACCGCCGTACTACGGCCCGAGGTACTGGACGCACCGGCCTGCGCCACGGTCCTGCGCGCCCATATCGACGACCTCGGACCGGCGGCGGACTGACGGCGGACTGACGCACGAGGCCCCCGCCGGATCGACGGGGGCCCAGCGTATACAAGGGATGATCGCGGTCAACTCACCGCGCTCCACGGTGAGTTGCTCACCCGGTCGGCCACGTTCAGGCGTTCCGGGCCGCCGGCCCGCCCGCGAGGGTGTCCAGGTCGGCGCGGGTCAGTCCGGACAGCCGGGCGACCTCGGCGGTGTCCAGGGCGCCGCAGTCCAGGCCGCGCAGCAGATAGCCGCTGAGCGCCTTGGCGGTGGCGGGCTCGTCCATGACATCGCCGCCGGCCTTGGCGACGTACGCCGCGAGCCGGGCCGCGGCCTGTTCCAGGCCGCCGCGGTAGAAGGCGTAGACCGCGGCGTAACGGGTGGGCAGATGGGCCGGGTGCATGTCCCAGCCCTGGTAGTAGGCGCGGGCCAGTGAGCGGCTCACGAGGCGGTGGTGGAGCCGCCAGGCCTCGTGGACCCGCTCGGTCGGGCCGACCGGGAGGACATTGGTCGAGCCGTCGGAGAGCCGTACGCCGGTGCCGGCCGCCGCGACCTGCATCACGGCCTTGGCGTGGTCGGCCACCGGGTGGTCCAGGGACTGGTGGGCGGCGCTGACGCCGCAGGAGGCGCTGTAGTCGAAGGTGCCGTAGTGCAGGGACGTGGCACGGCCCTCGGCCGCCTCGATCATGCGGGCGACGGTGGCCCGGCCGTCGGCGCCCAGGATCGACTGGGTGGTCTCGATCTGGATCTCGAAGCCGATCCGGCCGCGCTCCAGGCCGTGCGCCGTCTCGAAGGCCTCCAGCAGCCGCACCATCGCCGTGACCTGCTCGGCGTAGGTGACCTTGGGGAGCGTGAGGACCAGCCCGCCGGGCAGCCCGCCGGCCTCCATCAGGCCGGTGAGGAAGATGTCGAGGGTGCGGATACCGCGTTCCCGGACGGCGGCCTCCATGCACTTCATCCGGATGCCCATGTACGGGGCCGTGGTACTTCCCCCGGCCGCCGGCCGGGAGGTGCCCCCAGCGTGCGCGGCGGCGACCAGGGCGGCGGCGCGGGCCGCGGCCGCGTCCTCCTCGGCGTCCGGGCGGGGGCCGTAGCCGTCCTCGAAGTCGATGCGCAGGTCCTCGATGGGCTCGCGGGCCAGCTTGGCGCGCACCCGGTCGTGCACATCGACGGCGAGCGCGTCGGGGATGCCGAGGACGGTGGCGAGCGCACCGGCGTCGGGGGCGTGCGCGTCGAGGGCGGCGAGCGCCTGGTCACCCCAGGAACGCACGGTGTCGGCGGTGAAGACGTCGCCGGGGACGTAGACCGTGTGGACCGGCTGGCGGGTGCCGGGGTCGCCCGGGTAGCGCCGCGCCAGATCCGCGTCCACCTGGGCGAGAGCGGCGCCGATGCCCTCCCGTACGGTGTCCGCGAGGCTCGTCGCCACGGTCTCCTGCTGCCCCATTCGCTGCCCCTCCCGGTGCTCACATCCGACGATCGAGCGTATTCCGCTCAACGGAATCAACAATCCGTATAGCGAAGCTAACCGCGTCGTTCGGCGAGGTCAACACCCTCCGCCCCGGACGGCCGGTTCACGGGCGTAGGGCCGCCGCCCGGAAACTCCGTGGCGCCACCGCCCCGGCACCGCCAGACTCACCCGCATGACGTGGATCGCACCCTCCGTAGAGCGCCGAGAACTCCCGACCGTGGCCGGTGAACGGGACATGCTGCAGGGCTGGCTCGACTTCCACCGCGACACCCTGCTCACCAAGTGCACCGGCCTCACCGGCGAGCAGCTCACACAGGCGACCAGCGCACCGTCCACCCTGACCCTGCTCGGCCTCGTCCGCCACATGACGGACGTCGAACGGTCCTGGTTCCGCAAGCGCTTCCTCGGTGAGCCGATCGACGACGTCTACTTCACCGAAGCCCGGCCCGACGCCGATTTCGACGATCTCGACCCGGCCACCGCCGAGGCGGCGTTCACGGCCTTCCGCACCGAGGTCGAGGCCTGCGACAAGGCCGTGGCGGACAGCGGGCTGGACGAGACCTTCGAGACCCGCCGGGGCACGCTGAGCCTGCGCTGGATCTACGTCCACATGATCGAGGAGTATGCGCGCCACAACGGCCACGCGGATCTGATCCGCGAGCAGATCGACGGTGCGACGGGCAGCTAGGACCCGCTGCACGCCCTCCGCCAGAGGCTCCGCGGCACCCCTTCGGCCGTGGACGCACGAGGCCCCGTACGCAGCGCGCGTACGGGGCCTCGTTGCCTGCGCCGGAGGTCCGGCACCGCGAACGGGCTCAGCCCTTGCGGGACTTGACCTCGTCGGTGAGGGCCGGGACGACGTCGAAGAGGTCACCGACCACGCCGTAGTCGACGAGGTCGAAGATGGGCGCCTCTTCGTCCTTGTTGATGGCGACGATCGTCTTCGAGGTCTGCATACCGGCGCGGTGCTGGATCGCACCGGAGATGCCCGCCGCGATGTACAGCTGCGGCGAGACCGACTTACCGGTCTGGCCGACCTGGTTGGTGTGCGGGTACCAGCCGGCGTCCACCGCGGCACGCGAGGCGCCGACGGCCGCACCGAGGGAGTCGGCGAGCGCCTCGATGACCGGGAAGTTGTCGGCACCGTTGACACCGCGGCCACCGGAGACCACGATCGCGGCCTCGGTCAGCTCCGGGCGGCCGGTCGACTCGCGCGGCGTACGCGAGACGATCTTGGTGCCCTTGGAGGAGTCGGCGACGGTCACCGCGAGCTGCTCGACCGTACCGGCGGCCGACGCGGCCTCCGGAGCGGCGGAGTTGGGCTTGACGGTGATGACCGGGGTGCCCTTGGAGACCCGGGACTTGGTGGTGTACGAGGCCGCGAAGACGGACTGCGTGGCCACCGGGCCCTCGTCGCCGGCCTCCAGGTCGACGGCGTCGGTGATGATGCCGGAGCCGATGCGGACCGCGAGGCGGGCACCGATCTCCTTGCCCTCGGCGGAGGACGGCAGCAGCACGGCGGCCGGGGAGACCGCGTCGTAAGCGGCCTGCAGCGCGTCGACCTTGGGGGCGACGAGGTACTCGGCGAACTCGGGGGCGTCGGCGGCCAGCACCTTGACGGCGCCGTGCTCGCCGAGGACCTTGGCGGCCTCCTCGGCGTTCGGGCCGAGGTGCACCGCTACCGGCTCGCCGATGCGGCGGGCGAGGGTGAGGAGTTCGAGGGTGGGCTTGCGGACGGCGCCGTCCACGTGGTCGACGTAGACAAGAACTTCAGCCATGGGATTGCTCTCCTGCGGGGAAGAATGAGGGCGGTGGAAGGACTACGCGGCTCAGATGAACTTCTGGCCCGCGAGGAACTCGGCGAGCTGCTTGGCGCCCTCGCCCTCGTCCTTGACGACCGTGCCCGCCGTACGGGCCGGACGCTCGGTGGCGTCCTCGACCTTGGTCCAGGCGCCCTCGAGGCCGACCTCGCCCGCCTCGATCTCCAGGTCCTCCAGGTCCAGGGACTCCACCGGCTTCTTCTTGGCGGCCATGATGCCCTTGAAGGAGGGGTAACGCGCCTCCCCGGACTGGTCGGTGACGGACACGACGGCCGGCAGCGCGGCCTCCAGCTGCTCGCTGGCGGTGTCGCCGTCCCGGCGGCCGGTGACCTTGCCACCGTCGACGGAGACCTCGGAGAGCTGGGTGACCTGAGGGACGTTCAGCCGCTCGGCGAGCAGCGCGGGCAGCACGCCCATCGTGCCGTCGGTGGAGGCCATACCGCAGACGACGAGGTCGTAGCCGGTCTTCTCGATGGCCTTGGCGAGTACGAGGGAGGTGCCGAGCGCGTCGGTGCCGTGCAGGTCGTCGTCCTCGACGTGGACGGCCTTGTCGGCGCCCATCGACAGCGCCTTGCGCAGCGCGTCGTTGGCGTCCTCGGGACCGACGGTGAGGACCGTGATCTCCGCGTCGTCGGCCGCTTCCTTGATCTGCAGGGCCTGCTCGACGGCGTACTCGTCGAGCTCCGAGAGCAGACCGTCCACATCGTCACGGTCGACGGTCAGGTCCTCGGCGAAGTGCCGGTCGCCGGTGGCGTCGGGCACGTACTTCACACAGACAACGATCCTCAAGCTCACGCCGACTCTCCTACCTGCTTCGTCTCTTCAGAACTGCCTTGTGCTGGCAGCATAGGCGCCTGTTGGGGCGGCCCCCGGTCTGATCGGGTTCCCCACGCCGACCGTCATATTACTCGCCAGTACATCCAGTCTCGTGCCCCGAATCAAGGCCGTCGAAATGTGACGTTGCCAACGGCCCTGAACGGGCGAAGAGGAAGCCGCGCCGGAACGCGGGCGGGCCGGGTTCCGGCGACGGACCGTCAGTCCCGCAGGGCGTTGAACCGGCCCTGGTGATAGAGCAGCGGACGGCCGGGCCCCGCCGGGTCACCGACGACCGGCTGGGCGAGCACGATGCAGTGGTCGCCGGCCGGCACCCGCGCCACGACCTTGCAGACCATCCAGGCGAGTACGCCGTCCAGGAGGGGCACGCCTTCCGGGCCGGTGCGCCAGGAGGTGCCGGGGCCGAAGCGGTCGGCGCCGCTGCGCGCGAAGGTGGCGGCCAGCTCCTGCTGGTGCTCGCCGAGTATGTGGACACCGATGTGCTCGGCCTCCGACACGTTCGGCCAGCTGGAGGAGCCGGTGCCCACGCCGAAGGAGAGCAGCGGCGGGTCGGCGGCGACGGAGGTGAGGGAGGTGGCGGTGAAGCCCGCGGGGCGGACGCCGGGTGCGGTGATCACCGCGACACCGGCGGCGTGCTGCCGGAAGACCGAGCGCAGGAGCTCGGGAGAAGCGGTGTGTGGCGTGCCGAGGCCGGTCAGGGCCGTCATGGAGTTGTCCTTCTGCTGTCGGGTACGGGCCCGGTCGGAGCCGGCGGCGGCGCTGCGGCGGCCGGCGGCAGGGGTGTCGTCGCTGCTCACATGCCCGGACAGCAGGCGCTGGCAGTCCGCAGAAGGTCGACGTGGGCGCGTCCGTAGAGAAGGGGTCCTGACCGCATCACGTCAGAGTGACGATTCGTGACGCACAGCGTCAAGGGGCGCCCGCCATCTGGGAGATCAATCACGGACAGCGGCGCCCAGTGCCGCGATGACATCCACTTTCCGGGGCTGTCCGGTGGCGCGGCGCACGATCGCGCCGTCCGCGTCGAGCACCAGCACCGTGGGGGTGCTCAGCACGTCGAGCCGGTGTACGAGGTCCAGATGGTCCTCCGCGTCGATCTCGATATGAGCCACCCCCGCGACCATTTCGGCCACTTCGGCCAGGATGCGCCGGGTGGCCCGGCAGGGCTGGCAGAAGGCACTGGAGAACTGGAGCAGAGTGGCCCGCTCCCCCGGCTCCGCGCCGATCTCGGCGGCGCCCAGCCGCACCCTGCCGTCCCGCTCCAGCACCGTCATCGCCCCTTCTTCCCTGTCGGCCCTGCTACGGCCAAGGGTGCGGAATGTACCTTCCGATGCGGCGCGAGGCGGGCCGAAGCGGGCGTCACGTGACAAGAATCTCCCGCTTGCAGCCGCCGGCGCGCTGGCCGCCACGGCCGACATCGGGCACGATCTCCCGAAAGCCGCAGTTACGACTGCGTAGGTTTCCGCCGGGAGAACCCTCCCCAGGCGTGGAAAAGGGGTCCTCCGGACAATGGCAGAGCTCGTCTATCCGCCGGTGATCGGCGCCGCCCGTACGCTCTTCAAGGCGCTCGATCTGAAATTCGACATCGCCGGGACGGATCACATTCCGCGCCGCGGCGGGGCGGTTCTGGTGAGCAATCACATCGGCTACCTGGACTTCGTCTTCGCCGGGCTCACCGCGCGGCCGGCCAAGCGGCTGGTGCGCTTCATGGCGAAGGAGTCGGTCTTCCGGCACAAGGTGTCGGGGCCGCTGATGCGCGCGATGAAGCACATCCCCGTCGACCGCGGGCAGGGCATCCACGCCTATAAGCACGCGCTGTCCGCGCTGCGTTCGGGGGAGATCATCGGGGTCTTCCCCGAGGCGACGATCTCCGAGTCGTTCACCCTGAAGAACTTCAAGTCCGGTGCGGCGCGGCTGGCCCAGGAGGCCGGGGTGCCGCTGCTGCCGGTGGCACTGTGGGGCACCCAGCGGCTGTGGACCAAGGGCCACAAGCGCGATCTGGGCCGGAACCACTTCCCGATAACGATCCGGGTGGGCGAGCCGATGGAGGCCGACCCCGCCGAGCAGGCCGAGAAGATCACCGACCGGCTGCGGACCCGGGTGCAGGATCTGCTGGAGGCCGCCCAGCGCGCCTACCCCGTGCGCCCCAAGGACGCCGAGGACACCTGGTGGATTCCGGCCCACCTCGGCGGCACCGCCCCGGCGCCCCGCGGTCTCGCGTAGGCGCCGCGGGAGCGGCCCGGATCAGCAGGTCCGGATCTCGCCGATCTCGATCCGGGCGTCCGGGCAGGCCCGGCGCAGCACCTCGGCCAGCTCGGCGCCCGCGGCCGCGAGCGCGTCCAGCGGCATCGGGTCCAGCCGCTCCAGCAGGAAGAGGGCGCTGGCCGAGTCCTCGGTGAGACGGGTGCGGACACCCTGCCGCCAGTTCCAGCGGCGGCAGGTGACGCCCTCGTCATCGCGCCAGACCACCTCGCCCGCGTCCGGGTGCTCGATGACCTCGGCGCCTCCGGCCGCGGTCGCGAACGGCTCGTCGCCGGTGGCCCGGACGAGCCGCATCCCGCCCTGGATGCGGTCCAGGTCCTCACCGCCCACGGGGACGAGGTGGGCGACGCTGATCGCGTTGTAGAGGTCGACCAGGCGGTTGATGCGCGGCAGCCCGCCGTCCGCGAGCGCACGCCGGGCCAGCGCCTCGGCGGAGTTGCGGGTACGGGACGGCTTGCTGCCGAAGGCGGTGTACGCGGCGCGCCAGGCGGCGATGTGCGGATCGTCCTGCGGGGCCCGCCCGTCGAGGCGCTCGGCCAGCCGGCGGGCGGCGTCATCCAGGAGCGCCGAGCCGGCCTCGTCGCTGGGCCCGTTGGTCAGACCGCGGGCTTCCACTGCGAGCCAGCCGAAGCCGGGCGCCAGGGCACGCACCTCGTCGGAGACATGCAGGTCACAGGTCAGGTCGGAGGTCTGCGAAGGGCTGGACATCAGGGCCGGTCCTCAGAGGTCGGTGGGGAGCGTCTGCCAGAGGTGAGGCCGGTCGACGGCCTCCCGGAGGCATTGGAGCACGGCCGGGTGCGGTTCAGCAAATAGCACCGGGTGGTCCAGTTCATTGCACTCCGGTGCGGACGGTGAAGGCGAGCTGCTCACGATCGAGGGTGTCGCGGACGAATGCGAAGGCCGCCTTGCCAAGTAGGCAGAGATTTCCGGGGTGTTCTGGATCAGCTCCATACCCGGGGAACATAGCGATGCACCCGGCCGAGAGTCAATGACTTTTCGACCGGGCGCATACTTATGCAGGGCTATTCCGTCTAGCGGCCCAGCTCCTCGCGGAGTGCGGCGAGGAAGCCGTCGACGTCCTCCACGGTGGTGTCAAAGGCGCACATCCAGCGCACCACACCGTCCGCCTCGTCCCAGAAGTAGAAGCGGTAGCGCTTCTGGAGCCGCTCGCTGACGTCGTGCGGCAGCCGGGCGAACACCCCGTTGGACTGCACGGGGTAGAGGATCTCCACCCCGCCGATCTCCCGCACCCCGTCCGCCAGCCGCCGCGCCATGGTGTTGGCGTGCCGGGCGTTGCGCAGCCACAGGTCCTTGGCCAGCAGCGCCTCCAACTGGACGGAGACGAAGCGCATCTTGGAGGCCAGCTGCATGGACAGCTTCCGCAGATGCTTCATCGCCCGCACCCGGTCGGGGTTGAGCACCACCACGGCCTCGCCGAAGACCGCACCGTTCTTGGTGCCGCCGAAGGAGAGGATGTCGACGCCCACGGCGTTGGTGAAGGCCCGCATCGGGACATCGAGCGTCGCCGCGGCGTTGGCTATCCGCGAGCCGTCCAGATGCACCACCATGCCGCGCTCATGGGCGTGTTCGCAGATCGCCCGGATCTCGTCCGGTGTGTAGACCGTGCCGAGCTCCGTGCTCTGGGCGATCGAGACGACCTGCGGCATGGCCCGGTGCTCGTCGTCCCAGCCGTACGCCTGGCGGTCGATCAGCTCGGGCGTGAGCTTGCCGTCCTCGGTCGGCACGGTCAGCAGCTTGAGCCCGCCGACCCGCTCGGGCGCACCGCACTCGTCCACGTGGATGTGCGCGGACTCGGCGGCGATCACCGCGCCCCAGCGGTCGGTCACGGCCTGCAGGGCGACGACGTTGGCGCCGGTGCCGTTGAACACCGGGAACGCCTCGGCGCGCTGCCCGAAGTGGCTGCGGAACACCCGCTGGAGGTGCGCGGTGTAGTCGTCCTCGCCGTAGGCGATCTGGTGACCGCCGTTGGCGAGGGCGAGCGCGGCGAGCACCTCGGGGTGCGCGCCCGCGTAGTTGTCGCTGGCGAAGCCGCGTACCGCGGGATCGTGGTGCTGCCGGGCGTCGGTCTTCGCTCCGGTCACGGCTCGGGGGTCAGCCACAGACGCTGTCCATTCACTTCCTGGGCGGGCCGGCTCCAGACTCCGGCGATGGCCTCGGCCAGCTCCGTGACGTCCGTGAAGCCCGCGAACTTCGCGTTCGGTCGCTCGGCGCGCATCTGGTCGTTGACGAGCGCCTTCACGATCAGGATGGCAGCAGCGGCGCGCGGCCCCTGCTCACCCCCTGCCTTGCGGAAACCGTCCGCCATGGCCAGCGTCCAGGCCTCGGCCGCGGCCTTGGAGGCGGCATAGGCGGCGTTGCCGCCGGTGGGCTTGCTGGCGCCGGCCGCGCTGGTGAGGAGAAAACGGCCGTTGCCGCTGCGCTCCAGGGCCTCGTAGAAGGCGAGGGAGGTGTGCTGGACGGTGCGGACCAGCAGCTTGTGCAGCACGTCCCAGTCGGTCAGGTCGGTCTCCGCGAACGTCGACGAACCGCGCCAGCCGCCGACGAGGTGCACCAGGCCGTCGATCCGGCCGAATTCCTTCTCCGTACGGTCCGCCCATTCGCGGGCCTGATCCAGGTCGAGGAGGTCCACGGTGTCCCCTATCACCGTGGCGCCGCCGTGGGCGTAGCGCGCCGCGTCCACGGCCTCCGCCAGCCGCTCGGGGTTCGAGTCCGAGCCGACGACCACCGCACCCGCCTCGGCCAGCCGCAGCAGGGTCGCCCGCCCGGCGGGGCCGGCCGCCCCCGCCACCGCGATGACCGCACCCTCCAGCGGCCCCTGGCCGCCCGTCGAAGTACCCATCTTCGTCGCCTCCTCGTCCTGCTCCTCGACGGCCTGCGGCCGGGTGTTCCGGTCCGTCGTCATGCCGCCGCCAATGCGTCGCTGTGGGCCGTGATGCCCTTGGTGGATGCGATCACAGCACGCAGCTTCTTGGCGAGCGCTTCGTAGAACATGCTCAGCGGGAATTCGTCGGGGAGCACGTCATCCACGAGTTTGCGCGGCGGCTGGTCCAGGTCGAGGGCGTCGGGACCCTTGGCCCAGACCGAGCCCGGGTGCGGTGCCAGGTACGTCGAGACGAGGTCGTACGCGGCGAACCAGTGGACCAGCTTGGGCCGGTCGATACCGTCGCGGTAGAGCTTTTCGATCTCGCCGCACAGCTGGTTGGTGACCTTGGGCGCCCGCTCCCAGTCGATGTGCAGAGTGTTGTCCGTCCAGCGTACGACGTCGTGCTTGTGGAGGTACGCGAAGAGCAGCTGGCCGCCGAGGCCGTCGTAGTTGCGGACGCGGTCGCCGCTGACCGGGAAGCGGAACATCCGGTCGAAGATCACCGTGAACTGTACGTCGCGCGCCTGGGGGTACCCCTCGGCCTCCAGCTTCACGGCCTCCTTGAAGGCGGTGAGGTCGCAGCGCAGCTCCTCCAGGCCGTACATCCAGAACGGCTGCCGCTGCTTGATCATGAACGGGTCGAACGGCAGGTCACCGTGGCTGTGGGTGCGGTCATGGACCATGTCCCACAGGACGAACGACTCCTGGCAGCGCTGCTGGTCCTCGAGCATCGTGCGGATGTCCTCGGGGAGTTCGATGCCGAGCGTCTCGACGGCGGCCTGGCTGACCCGGCGGAAGCGGGCGGCCTCGCGGTCGCAGAAGATCCCGCCCCAGTTGAACCGCTCGGGGGCCTCACGCACGGCGATGGTCTCCGGGAAGAGCACCGCGGAGTGGGTGTCGTAGCCGGCCGTGAAGTCCTCGAAGGTGATGCCGCAGAAAAGGGGGTTGTCGTAGCGGGTGCGCTCCAGCTCGGAGAGCCACTCGGGCCAGACCATGCGCAGGACGACGGCCTCGAAGTTGCGGTTCGGGTTGCCGTTCTGGGTGTACATGGGGAACACCACGAGGTGCTGGAGGCCGTCGGCGCGCTGCTGGGCCGGCTGGAAGGCGAGCAGCGAGTCCAGGAAGTCCGGCACGCCGAAGCCGCTGTCGGCCCAGCGGCGCAGGTCGGCGGCGACCGCCCGGTGGTGGGCGGCGTCGTGCGGGACCAGCGGGGTCAGCTCGGCGACGGCCGCTATCACGCGCTCGACCTCGGCGCGGACGGCGTCTGCGGTCGGCGCGCCCTCCGCGGCCAGGTCGATCGAACCGTCCTCGGACTGCCACGGGCGGATGGTCTCGACCGCGTCCTTGAGCACGGACCACGCGGGGTGCGCGACCACACTCTCTGCGGTCGCGGTGGCCTCCCGGACACCCACAGGCGAAAGAATTTCCGTCATGACTGCCCTCCGGCGGTAGATCGTGTTGTCAGAACACGGTAACCAGCCGAGGATCGCCCGCTCAAGTGGCCCCGGTGAAAATATTTCTGCCGACACCCGGTGCTCACGCCGATTTTTCCTGTGCGTGACGGCCCAGACCTCACTTCCTGTCCGATGCGCCGGGGCGTACAGCGCTTCTTTCAGGGCCTGTTGACGGGAAAAGGGCACCTCTTCGCCCTCCGGGGCGCCACCGTCCGGCGTACGCGACACCTACTGCCCGTAGTCGTATGGCATATGCCACACCCCGCTCCCCGGGCCGCCGCTGACCGCCCCGACCGGGTCCCGGCGGGGCCGTCAGCGAGGGGAGGACTCGCCCACGCGCGGGTGAGGCGGTCTGGAACCGGATATGGCGGGTACCCGTACTGGACACACCGCGGCCCCGTCCGGCACCCCTTTTTCCGCCGTACGGTCCCGTTAGGCTGAGCGCCATTTCGTTCACCGTCGCCGACGGTCGACGGTCGACACCGGGACTGAGCCGACAGCAGCACCGAGCCGACAGAAGCGAGGCAGCCTTGTCCTTTCTCACCATCGGACACCGCGGAATGATGGGCGTGGAGCCGGAGAACACCCTGCGCTCCTTCGTGCGCGCCGAGCACGAGGGCCTCGATGTCATCGAACTGGATCTGCATCTGAGCAAGGACGGCGCGCTCGTGGTGATGCACGACGCGGATGTGGACCGGACCACCGACGGTGCCGGTCCGATCGCCGAGCGCACCCTCGCCGAGCTGCGCGAACTCGATGCCGGGCAGGGTGAGCGGATCCCCGTCTTCGAGGAGGTCGTGACGGCGGTCAAGGCACCGCTGCAGGCCGAGATCAAGGATGTGGCGGCGGCGCAGGCGCTGGCCGAGGTGCTGCGCTCGCGGGATCTGGCCGACCGGGTCGAGGTGATCTCCTTCCACGACGAGGCGCTGGCGGCGATCAGGACCCTGCTGCCCGGCGTCCGTACCGCGCTGGTCGCCAGCCGCTACGGCACCGATGTCGTCGACCGGGCGCTGGCCGTCGGCGCGACGATGCTCTCGCTGAACATCCGACGGCTCACCCTGGAACTGGTCGAGCGGGCGCACGCCGCGCAGCTGAAGGTGGTGGCCTGGACGGTCAACACCCACGATCAGCTCCGTCTCGCCCGGGGGCTCGGCCTGGACGGCGTGGTGACCGACCAGCCGGAGATCCGGCGGGCGGTCCGCTTCACGGCGTAGGCGGGCGGGGCGGCACCGGGGCGGGCGGGGCGCAACGCGTCCCCGGGGCCGCCCCGCGCTTCGTTCCCGTCCCGCGTTTCGCACCCGCCCCGCTCCTCGTGCCCCCGCGTACGGCGAAATCCGCAGTTCACAGCCGTGCAATGTGGTCTCGGCAGGCGGAATTCTCCGCCGGTGATCTCGACAGGCGGGCGCGCGCACTGCCACGCTCCCGCCATGCGCCTCGCCAACCGCCCCCTCCGCCTTGCCACTTGCGCCGCCGTCGCGCTGTTCACCGCGGCCGTCGGCTGTGCCCCGCAGGACGCGTCCCCCGGTGAGCCGGGGGCCGCCCGGGGCGAGCAGAGCTGCGACCGCGGCCGGCTGGCCACCGTGGCCCGCGGCACGCTCACGGTCGGCACCGACAAGCCCGCCTACGCGCCGTGGTTCCACGACGACGACCCGGCCAACGGCAAGGGCTTCGAATCCGCGGTCGCGTACGCCGTCGCCCGGCAACTGGGCTACGGCAGGGACGCGGTGCGCTGGCAGACCGTGCCGTTCAACAACGCCTTCGCGCCCGGTGCGAAGAAGTTCGACTTCGACATCAACCAGATCTCCATCAGCGCCACGCGCAAGCGGGCCGTCGCCTTCTCCTCCGGCTACTACGGCGTACGGCAGGCGGTGATCGCGCTCAAGGGCTCCCGGGCCGCGCACGCCAAGAGCATCGCCGATCTGCGGCGGGTCAAGCTCGGTGCGCAGGTCGGCAGCACCAGCCTGGACGTCCTCCAGGACACCGTCCGCCCCGCGCAGCAGCCGGCCGTCTTCCAGAAGAACGACCTCGCCAAGTCCGCGCTGAAGAACGGCCAGGTCGACGCGATCCTCACCGATCTGCCGACGGCCTTCTACATCACCTCGGCGGAGGTGAAGGACGCCGAGGTGGTCGGGCAGTTCGCGGCCACCGGCCCCGCGAAGGAACAGTTCGGGCTGGTCCTCGACAAGCAGAGCCGGATCACCGGGTGTGTGACGGCGGCGGTGGACACGCTGCGCAGGAACGGCACGCTGGCCCGGCTGGAGAAGAAGTGGCTGACCGACGCCATTGCGGTTCCGGTGCTCAAGTGACGTACGGAGAAGGTGTGGTGAAGGCCCCTACGGCACGGGAGGCGGCCGACGACGGGTATGTGCCCTCGGCGCGGCGGATCGAGAGGGAGCGTTTCCGGCGGGCGAGGGCGCGCCGGGCCACCGCCGTCGCCGCGCTGAGCACCCTGGTCACCGGCGCCGTCCTCTTCCTGGTCATCACCCGCTCGCCCGGCTGGCCACGTACCCGCGAGACCTTCTTCAGCCTGGAGTACGCGCGGCTGGCGCTGCCGAAGGTGCTGGACGGGCTGCTGCTGAATCTGCGGCTGCTGGTGGTGTGCGGGGTGGCGGTGCTGCTGCTCGGGCTGCTGCTGGCGGTGGCCCGGACGCTGCGCGGTCCGGTGTTCTTCCCGCTGCGTGCCCTGGCCGCCGCGTACACGGACTTCTTCCGCGGACTGCCGCTGATCATCTGCCTGTTGATGGTGGTCTTCGGGGTGCCGGCGCTGCGGCTGCAGGGCGTGCCCATCGATCCGGTGCTGCTCGGCGGGTCCGCGCTGGTGCTGACGTACTCGGCCTATGTCGCCGAGGTCTTCCGGGCCGGTATCGAGGCGGTGCACCCCTCGCAGCGGGCCGCGGCCCGGTCGCTGGGGCTCTCCCACGGGCAGGCGCTGCGCTTCGTGGTGCTGCCGCAGGCGGTGCGGCGGGTGGTGCCGCCACTGCTCAACGATCTGGTCTCGCTGCAGAAGGACACCGGTCTGGTGTCCATCGCGGGCGCGGTGGACGCGGTCTACGCGGCCCAGATCATCGCCGGCAAGGACTTCAACTTCACGCCCTATGTGGTGGCCGGGCTCGTCTTCGTCGCGCTGACGATCCCGATGACCCGCTGCACGGACTGGATCACGGCCCGCATGGACCGCCGGCGCGCCCAGGGGGGCCTCGTATGAGCACGACGGACGACACTCCGCGGCCGGCCGGGGAAGCGGCCGGGCCGGCGGCGGACGGCGGCGGACCGGTGTTGCGGCTGGAGTCCGTACGCAAGACCTACGGCCGGGGCACGGTCGTCCTGCGGGACGTGGATCTGGAGGTCCCGCCGCACACCGTGACCGCGCTGATCGGCGCCTCGGGGTCGGGCAAGTCCACTCTGCTGCGCTGCGCGAACCTCCTGGAGGAGATCGACGACGGCGCGATCTTCCTGGACGGCGCGGAGATCACCGACCCGCGGGCCGACGTGGACGCGGTGCGCCGCCGGATCGGTGTGGTCTTCCAGGCCTACAACCTCTTCCCGCACATGACCGTGCTGGACAACATCACGCTGGCGCCCCGCCGGGTGCACGGGGTGCCGCGCGCCGAGGCGGAGGCGCGGGCCCGCGAGCTGCTGGAGCGGCTCGGGCTCGGCGCGCGGGCCGGGGAGTACCCGGACCGGCTCAGCGGCGGCCAGCAGCAGCGGGTGGCGATCGTCCGGGCGCTGGCCGGGCGGCCCCGGCTGCTGCTGCTCGACGAGATCACCGCGGCGCTCGACCCGGAGCTGGTGGGCGAGGTGCTGGGCGTGGTCCGCGAGCTCAAGGACGAAGGCATGACCATGGTCATCGCCACCCATGAGATGGGCTTCGCGCGGGAGGTCGCCGACCAGGTGTGCTTCCTGGACGGCGGGGTGGTGCTGGAGCGCGGAACGTCCGAGCAGGTCTTCGGCGCTCCCCGGCACGACCGCACCCGGCAGTTCCTGCAGCGGATCATCCGGGCGGGCCGGCTGTGAGCGGCGGCCGGAGCCCCGGGACACGCCCTAGCCGAGCTGCTTGACCAGCAGCTCGAATTCCAGGTCGGGGCGCTGCGGGATACCGAACCGCTCCTCGCCGTACGGGAACGGGGTGTACTCCGCCGTACGCCGGTAGCCGCGGCGCTCGTACCAGGCGATCAACTCCGTGCGCTGCCGGATGACCGTCATCCGCATCTCCCGGACGTCCCAGAGGTCCTGGGCGGTGCGCTCCGCCTCCGTGAGGATCATCCTGCCGAGGCCGTCGCCCTGGAGGTCCGGGCGCACCGCGAACATCCCGAAGTGCGCGTGGTCCCCGCGGTGTTCGATCCGGCAGCAGGCGATCAGCGCGCCGTCCCACTCGGCGATCAGCAGCCGGCCGGACTCCTTGCGCACCGCGGCGGCGACGTCCTCCAGGTCGGTGCGCGGCCCCTCCAGCAGGTCCGCCTCCGTCGTCCATCCTCCGCGGCTCACCTCACCGCGGTAGGCCGACTCGATGAGGCCGACGAGGCCGGGGACGTCGGCGTCGCGGGCGGTGCGGAAGGTCAGCTCGGTGGTGGGCATCGCAGGCACGGTCCTCTCCGGCGGACGGGTGGCTGCGAGGAGGCTAACAACGGGCGGGGCCACGGCGTCAGGGCACGATTGCCGCGGGCTTCCGGCCGCGGGTGCCCCTCCGGGCGGGGCGGGCGGCGTAGGGTCCGGCCCATGGTGCACGTACTGAGCAGCAGGGTGCTGTTGCGGCCGGCCGATCCCGAGCGGTCGCGGGCCTTCTACGGTGAGGCGCTGGGGCTGGAGATCTACCGGGAATTCGGTACCGGGCCCGAGCGCGGCACGGTCTACTTCCTCGGCGGCGGCTTCCTGGAGGTGTCCGGCCACGCCGCCGGACCCGCCACGGAGACCCTCCAACTGTGGCTCCAGGTGGCGGACGCGGCGGCGGCACACCGGGAGTTGCAGGCGCACGGGGTGGAGGTGCTGCGGCCGCCCGTGCAGGAGCCCTGGGGGCTGATCGAGATGTGGATCGCGGACCCGGACGGTCACCGGATCGTGCTGACCGAGGTGCCGGCGGACCATCCGCTGCGCTACCGCCCCTGAGGACCGCCGCGCGCCCCGGCCGGCCGGGGCGGACCCGGTCCCGGTGGGCCCCTCCGCCGCGCTCCCCCCTTGCGCCCGTGCGCTCCCGTGTGCCGGGCGGCCGGCGGGCATCCTGCCCCCGATGCGTACGGGTGCGAGGGGAGGGGCTCCGTGCACGGACCGGTGTGGGTCGGCTGGCTGCTGGTGCTGCTGGGTGCCGCGGCCGGCGCGTACTGCCTCGCGCGGGCGCGCAGCGGACCGGCCGGACAGCGGGACGAGGCGCGCGGCGAGGGGCTGATGGCGCTGGGGATGGCGGCGATGGCCTGGCCGTTGGCGGCGCCTTCCTGGATGCCCTGGCTGTTCACCGCGGCCTTCGGGGCGAACGGTCTGTGGGCGCTGGTGCGCCGGCATCCGCACCATGCGGTGGGTGCGCTGACCATGGTGTACATGGCGCTGGTGATGGTGGCACCGTCCCAACGGGCGGGCCACGCCGGGCAGATGGGCCCGATGGCATCGATGGGACAGATGGGCTCCGTGGGCGGGACGGGGCCGATGGGGCATGCGGTTGCGGGCGGTGTGCCGTTGGTGACGGGGCTGTTGCTCGTCTACTTCACGGGGTACGTGCTCGCGGCGGGGGTCCGGCTGGTGCCGGCGGCGGCTCCGGGGGCCGGTGCGGGCGCCGGGGAAGCGGTGGCGGGCGCGGCGGTGGCGCCGGCGGGCGCCGGGGTGCTGCAGGCCTGCCGGGTGGCGATGGGTATCGGCATGCTGGCGATGCTGCTGGTGCTGTGAGCTGCGGCGACGCCCTGCCGTCCGGTGCGCCGCAGTGGGCGCGCCCGGTGCGCGGCGCCGGCCGGGGCGAGGTGGTGTGCGTCACTTCCGACGCGTGGCCGTACCAACGGGTAGTCGTGCGCTCATAGGCTGACGGCATGATGGTCCCTCTCGCGCTGATGATTCTCGGCGTGCTGGCCGCGGCAACGGCGCCACGGCTGATGGCCCGTTCCGACTGGCCCGGCCGTGAGCCGGTGCTCGCCCTGTGGGTGTGGCAGTGCGTGGTCGCCGGGGTGCTGCTGTGCTGTCTGCTCGCGATGTCGCTGAGCGCGGCCGCCGCCTGGGAAGCCGTCCGCAGCCCGGTGTTCGGGTTCGCCCCGCGGGTCGTCGTCGAGGCGTATGCCCTCAAGGCGCACGGGCCGTGGGCCGGGGTGCTGGCCCTGGTGCTGGCGGGTGGCGGTGCCTGGACGGCCGTGGCGCTGACCCGCGAGGTACGGGCGGTGCGCGCCCGTCGCCGGCAGCGGCGGGCCGAACTGCTGCTGCGCTCGCCGCTGCTGCCCGGTGAGGAGCCCTCCGGGGAGCGCCTGGTCGTCCTGGAGGGCGACCGCCCCGAGGCCTGGTGGCTGTCCCACTCCTCGCCCCAACTCGTCATCACCACCTCGGCGTTGCGCCGCCTGAAGGGGCATCAGCTCGATGCGCTGATCGCCCATGAGCAGGGGCACGCACGGGCCCGGCACGACCTCCTGCTGTACTGCGCCTCGGCACTGGCCGCCGGATTCCCGCAGGTCCCGGTCTTCGCCGCGTTCCGCGACCAGGTGCACCGGCTGGTCGAGCTGGCCGCCGACGATGTGGCCTCGCGCCGCTTCGGCCGGCGGACGATCGCCCTGGCGCTGGTCGAACTCAACGAGGACCGCGGGGTGTTCGGCCCCTGCCCGGCCCAGCTCGCCCAGGTGCCGGAGCGGGTGGACCGGCTGCTGGCTCCCGCACCGCGCTTCACCCCCGGCCGCCGGCTGCGGATGACGGCGGTGGCGGCGCTGGTGCCGGCGATCCCGCTGCTGGTGACCTTCATTCCGGGGCTGCGCGCCCTGACGTAGGCCACGCGGCGCCGGAGGGCGTGGCCCGTTCGCCCGGAACGCCGGGTATCGGCGAGGATCGTGGCATGCCACCGACGCCGCCGCCCTCCGTCCGGTCGTCCGCCGCCGTGGACGCCACCCGCCGCGCCGCACTCGCCCCACCGCGCGTCCCGGCCCTCCCCTGCGCCGCGCTCTGCGCCCTCGCCTTCGGTCTGCTGCTCACCCTGGTCGTGCTGGGCTGGGGCCCCTTGCTGTCGGTCGACCGGGCGCTGGCCGGTGCGCTGCACCGGACGGCGGTCGCCGAGCCCGGCTGGACCCGCCTCGGCCGGCTGCTCAGCGACTGGCTGTGGGACCCGTGGACGATGCGCGCGGTGCTGGTGGCCGCGGTCCTCCTGCTCGTACGGCGTGGTGAACGGCTGCTGGCGGTCTGGGTTGCGGGCACCGCGCTCGTCGGGACGGGGCTGCAGCAGGTACTGAAGGCGGTGGTCGGCCGGGAGCGCCCGGTCTGGCCGGACCCGGTGGACACCGCGCACTACGCGGCGTTCCCGTCCGGGCATGCGATGTCCGCGCTGGTCGCGAGCGCGCTGGTGCTGTGGCTGCTGCGGCTGGGCGGGGCCCGCGCGCGGTGGCGCCGGACGGCGGGGGCGGTGGCCGTGGTGTCGGTCGTCGGCGTCGGCTTCACCCGGGTCTATCTGGGTGTGCACTGGCTGTCGGATGTGGTCGGGGGCTGGCTGCTGGGCGGGGCGCTGGTGGCCGCGGCGGCAGCCGCATACACCCTCTTCGCTCCCCAAGAGGGCAAAGAGGGTCCGCAATGGGCAGGAAAACGGTCATGACGACGATCAAAGGTGTGCTCTTCGACTTCTCCGGAACCCTGCTGCGGATCGAACCCGCCGAGTCGTGGCTGCGGGCGGCGCTGGCGGCGTCCGGTACGGCCATGACCGACGCCGAGATCACCCGCCGGGCGGCCGCGCTGGAGCGGGCCGGTGCGCTTCCCGGCGGCTCCTCCCCCGTCGGCATCCCGGCCGAGCTGGCCGGCCTGTGGGAGCTCCGCGACCGAGACGCCCACCACCACCGCGCGGTCTACACCGGACTGGCCCGTCAAGTGCCGCTCCCCGCACCCGAGTTGTACGACGCGCTCTACGAGCGCCATATGACGGCGGCGGCCTGGCAGCCGTACCCCGACGCCGCCGGGGTGCTGGCGGAACTGCACCGGCGCGGTATCCGTATCGGCGTGCTGAGCAACATCGGCTGGGATCTGCGACCGGTGCTGCGCGCCCATGGCCTGGACCGTTATGTGGACGCCTGTGTGCTGTCCTACGAGCACGGCGTCCAGAAGCCCGATCCGCAGCTCTTCGCCGTGGCCTGCCGGGAGTTGGGGCTGGACCCGTCCGCCGTGCTGATGGTGGGCGACGACCGGCGGGCGGACGGCGGCGCCACGGCGCTGGGCTGCGCCTTCCTGCCGGTCGGCCATCTGCCGGTGGACCGGCGGCCGGACGGGCTGCGGCCGGTGCTGGATCGCGTGGGCTGAGCCACCGGCGGCGGCCGGGGCGCCGCCGGGCATGGCACCGCCCCGGCCGGTGCGAGACCGGCCGGGGCGGCAGGGACCAGCGAAGCCGTCGCGTCAGCTGAGGGACGCCAGGGCCTGGTTGAAGGTCTTCGACGGACGCATGACCGCATCGGCCTTCGCGATGGTGGGCTGGTAGTAGCCGCCGATGTCGGCCGGCGAGCCCTGCACCGCGATCAGCTCGTCGACAATGGTCTGCTCCTGTTCGGTGAGCGTCTCGGCAAGGGCCGCGAACGCCTCGGCGAGCTGGGTGTCGTCGGTCTGCTTGGCCAGCTCCTGCGCCCAGTAGAGGGCGAGGTAGAAGTGGCTGCCGCGGTTGTCGATGCCGCCGAGCTTGCGGCTGGGCGACTTGTTCTCGTTGAGGAAGGAGCCGGTGGCGCGGTCGAGGGTGTCGGCGAGCACCTGGGCGCGCGCGTTGCCGGTCTTCTGCGCGAGGTGCTCGAAGCTGACCGCGAGGGCGAGGAACTCACCCAGGCTGTCCCAGCGCAGGTAGTTCTCCTTGACGAGCTGCTGGACGTGCTTGGGGGCGGAGCCGCCGGCGCCGGTCTCGAACAGTCCGCCGCCGTTCATCAGCGGGACGACCGAGAGCATCTTGGCGCTGGTGCCCAGCTCCAGGATCGGGAACAGGTCGGTCAGGTAGTCACGCAGCACGTTGCCGGTGACCGAGATCGTGTCCTCGCCGCGGCGGATGCGCTCCAGGGAGAAGGTGATCGCGTCGACCGGCGCCATGATCTCGATCTGCAGGCCGTCGGTGTCGTGCTCGGCGAGGTAGGTCTTGACCTTCTCGATGAGCTGGGCGTCGTGCGCACGGCCGGCGTCCAGCCAGAACACCGCCGGGCTGCCGGTCGCGCGGGCGCGGGTGACGGCGAGCTTGACCCAGTCGCGGATCGGGGCGTCCTTGGTCTGGCACATCCGGAAGATGTCACCGGCGCCGACGACCTGCTCCAGGACGGCGTTGCCGTTCTCGTCGAGGACCCGCACGGTGCCCGTGACCGGGATCTCGAAGGTCTTGTCGTGGCTGCCGTACTCCTCGGCCTTCTGCGCCATGAGGCCGACGTTCGGGACCGAGCCCATGGTGGACGGGTCGTAGGCGCCGTTGGCGCGGCAGTCGTCGATGACGGCCTGGTAGATGCCGGCGTAGCTGCTGTCGGGGAGGACGGCGAGGGTGTCCGCCTCGGCGCCGTCCGGGCCCCACATGTGGCCGGAGGTGCGGATCATGGCCGGCATGGAGGCGTCGACGATGACGTCGCTGGGCACGTGCAGGTTGGTGATGCCGCGGTCGGAGTCGACCATGGCCAGCTCCGGGCCCTCGGCCAGCTCGGCGTCGAAGGACGCCTTGATCTCGGCGCCGTTGGCCAGCGACTCCAGGCCCTTGTAGATGCCGCCGAGGCCGTCGTTCGGGGTCAGGCCCGCGGCGGCGAGCGACTCGCCGTACTGGGCGAAGGTCTTCGGGAAGAAGGCGCGGACCACGTGGCCGAAGACGATCGGGTCGGAGACCTTCATCATCGTGGCCTTGAGGTGCACCGAGAACAGCACGCCCTCGGCCTTGGCGCGGGCGACCTGCGCCGTGAGGAACTCGCGCAGCGCGGCGACCCGCATCACGGACGCGTCGACGACCTCGCCCGCGAGGACCGGTACCGACTCGCGCAGGACGGTGGTGGAGCCGTCGTCGCCCGACAGCTCGATGCGCAGCGTGCCGTCCTGGCCGATGACGGTGGACTTCTCGGTGGAGCGGAAGTCGTCGACGCCCATGGTGGCGACGTTCGTCTTCGAGTCGGCCGTCCAGGCGCCCATGCGGTGCGGGTTGGACTTGGCGTAGTTCTTGACCGACGCCGGCGCCCGGCGGTCGGAGTTGCCCTCACGCAGGACCGGGTTGACGGCGCTGCCCTTGACCTTGTCGTAACGGGCGCGGATGTCGCGCTCCTCGTCGGTCTTCGGGTCGTCCGGGTAGTCCGGCAGCGCGTAGCCCTGCTGCTGCAGCTCGGCGACGGCCGCCTTCAGCTGCGGGATCGAGGCCGAGATGTTCGGCAGCTTGATGATGTTCGCCTCGGGAGTCTTCGCCAGCTCACCGAGCTCGGCCAGGGCGTCGTCGATGCGCTGCCCCTCCTCCAGGCGCTCGGGGAAGCTCGCGATGATGCGCCCGGCCAGAGAGATGTCACGGGTCTCCACGCTGACGCCGGCCGTCGACGCGTATGCCTGGATCACCGGCAGGAACGAATACGTCGCCAGGGCCGGGGCCTCGTCAGTGTGGGTGTAAATGATGGTCGAGTCAGTCACCGGGTGCTCCGCTCCACGTCTGCAACATTGCTCGACATCAAGATATCTCGTGAGTGCCTCCCTCTCGACAGGACCCCGCCACGGGCAAAAGTGGAGGAAATGGTTCCGATCCGCTGCGAACGGACTTCATCGCCGAGGTCGAGCGGGTACTGAGCGTGCTGGACGGCGCGGTCCTCGTCGTCTCCGCCGTGGAGGGCGTACAGGCGCAGACCCGCGTACTCCTGCGGACCCTGCAGCGGCTGCGCATCCCGACCCTGATCTTCGTGAACAAGGTGGACCGCCGGGGCGCGGACGGCGCGCGCGTACTGCGGCAGATCGCCGAGCGGCTGACCCCGGACGCCGTCGCCATGACCTGCGTGGACGCGCCGGGCACCCGCGAAGCGCGGATCACCTCGTACGACGCCGCCGATACCGGATTCACCGACCGGCTCGCCGACCTGCTCACCGCGCACGATGACGCGCTGCTGGCCACCTACATCGAGGACGCCTCGGCCCTGTCCTACGGGCGGCTGCGCGGGGAGCCGGCGGAGCGCACGCGGCGGGGCTGGTGCATCCGGTGTTCTTCGGCTCGGCCGTCACCGGCGCGGGCCTGGAGGCGCTGATGCTCGATGCCGTACCCGTTCATGAAGGCCGTCGAGGAGACCGTGCACGAGACACTGCGCGAAGGGGTGTACGGATGGCAGGTCGAGGACTGCACGGTGACGATGACGCACTCCGGCTACCGGGCCCGGCAGAGCCATGCCCACGGCACCTTCGACAAGAGCATGTCGAGCACCTCGGGGGACTTCCGGCATCTGACGCCACTGGTCCTGATGGACGCGCTGCGGCGGGCCGGCACCCGGGTGTACGAGCCGGTGCACCGCTTCCGGCTGGAGATCCCGGCGGACGCCCTCGGCCCGCTGTCGCCGCTGCTCGCCCGGCTGCACGCGGTGCCGCGTGCGCAGACGGTACGGGGTGCCGAGTGCCTGCTGGAGGGCGAGCTTCCGGTGGCCCGGGTGCATGAACTGGAGCGGCGGCTGCCGGGGCTGACCCGCGGCTAAGGGGTGCTGGCGTGCGACTTCTCGGGGTATCAGCCGGTGCGCGGCGAGGTTCCGGTCCGGCCGCGGACGGACCACGATCCGCTGCATCGCAAGGAGTATCTGCTGAAGGTCGTGCGACGGGTGGTGGGTTGAGGGCCGTCAGCCGGTCTTCGTCCACGGCCGGCAGCCGTGGGTCTCGAAGGTCTGGCCGTCGTACACGGTGACGCGGGCCGGGCCTCGGGAGGCGCCCTTGGTGAGGCCGCTGCCCGGCTCCCTGCCGGAGCCCCGGGCGCGCGCCCAGGAGCAGGGCGGCACATCGGAGGCGGTGGGCCCGCCGGTCTCGTAGGTGCCCGGGACGAGGTCCTCCCCCACGCGGTAGCTGCCCGGACCAGCCGTGGTGGCGGGCCCGGACGCCGCTGTCTTCCCGGTGCGCCCGGTCGCCCCGATCGGCCGCTCCGCCGCGGCCTGCTCCGTTTTGCCGGTGACGGTGGGGGCGGAGGCGGGGTTCGCCTCCGCCTTCTTGCCGCCGCCGACGGCTATGCCGAGCCCGACGACGAGGAGGGCGCACCCGGAGCCCACCACGATCTTCAGCGCGGCGTGCTGCGACACCGGCGGCCGCACGGGCCGCGGCGACGCGAACGGGTGGGACCGCTGACCGGACGGCACGGACCGCTGCGGGTACGACATAAACAATCCCCCTGGGCTTTTGTGACGGTGCCGTGAAGACCACCCAGCGGCATTGAAGGTTGTAGGGCCGCATTCCGGAGCGCGCCCGGCGGTTCAGGCCGGCAGGCTCCGCAGCCAGACGGCGACTCCGTGGTGGTGGCTACAGGTGCCCCGCCGGTGCCGGCTGTAGCTGTAGGTCCCGTCGTTGCACTTCGCGGAGGCACCTGCGGTCGTCGGAGTCAACAAAGTCGTCCAACGGTCCGCTGCACCGCCCGACATGACCCCGGAACGGCCCTGCCACGGCCCCACAACTGGCCCGGCACCGACGGATTCGCGCACCCGGCCAATCCGTAACGGCTCCCGCTACGAACGCACCGAAGAGGGGAGCATGACCGCCTGCCCCTCCCCCGCAGGACCGGAGCCCACGTCCCGCCGGTCCCTGACCGATTGGAATCCCGATGGCCACGACGCTGCAGATCGGTACGCCCGTCCCCGACTTCACCCTGCCCGGCGGGGTGCTGACCGGGGACCGTTTCGAGCGGCGCGACTACACCCTGTCCCTGCAACGCGGCCGGCCGCTGCTGCTGGCCTTCTACCCGGGCGATGACACCAGCGTGTGCACCAAGCAGCTGTGCTCCTACTCCTCCGGCCTGGACCAGTTCACGGACCAGGACGCGGAGGTCTGGGCGATCAGCCCCCAGGACCTCGACAGCCATGAGCAGTTCGCCCGCAAATACGGTCTGCGGCTGCCGCTGCTCGCCGACACCGACCGCCAACTGGCCCGCCGCCTCGGCATCGCGGCTCCCGGCATCGGGCTGCGCCGGTCCGTGTTCCTCATCGGTTCCGACGGCAGGCTGCGCTGGAAGCATGTCGCCCTGCTCGGGGCCACGTTCCAGAACCTCGACGCCCTCGTCCGCCGGCTCCCCACTACGGACGGCTGACCCGTCGACGCGGAACCGGCCCGGCCGTCCGGGACCACCTCGTACGGCTCAAGGGCGCCACATCGCATGGTCTTTATCACCGAAGCAATGTGCGCGGGCGCGCGTCAGTGAATAGTCTTCTTTCTCAAGTCGGCATTTCATGAACGAAGTTGACAGTCCGCTTGCGCAGACCATGCACGCCACGTACAGGAGATTGCGGTGATTGCCCCTCACGGTCGAATCGGGCTCCGCCCCCTTGAGCACGGTGAGGACCTGCTCCCCTCGTCCGAGAGAACGCCGGCGGGACAGCAGTGAGACGCAAACCGGCCTTCGACCGGCATCCGGCACGGGACGACACCCGGTTACGCGGTGTGGTGGAGGACGCCGCGATGGGCAGGTGGGAAGGCGCACGCGAACTGCTGAGCGCGACCGGCGCCGACTGGGACCGCCGGATCTTCCGCCTCCAGGTGCTCGCCCGTGCCGGGGCCCGGCTGACCTTCGCCGACACCTGGGCCCAGGCCGAACCGCGTTCCCCGCACGCCCTGGCCCTCCTCGCCACCGTCCAGGCCCTGCGTTCGATGGCCGGTCAACGGGGGCAGGGCAGCGGCGCGGAGATGGAACAGGCGTGGGAGACCTGCCATGCCGCCGGTGACGTCCTGCCCGCCGACCCGACGCCGTACGTCGTCATGCTCGCGCTGCTGCGCTACCACTCCCCCGACCGCGACCGGGAGTGGCGGCAGACGGTGCACAGCGTGTGGCGGGAGGTCGAGGAGCGCGACCCGTGGAACCGGGAGGCGCACCATGAGCTGCTCACCTACATGTTCCCCGACTGGCACGGGGTGGCGGGCGAGATGTTCCACTGGGCGCAGGAGCGGTGCGCCCATGTGCCCCGCGGGATGCCGTTGCACGTCCTGCCGCTGGTGGCGCTCGCCGAGTCGCACCGTACGCGGATGAAGAAGGACGGGCACCGGTACGGCCTGACGGTGCATCCGTGGACGGAGAACCCGTCGACCCAGCAGGCATGGGCGAACTGGTGGACCTACCGTGCCCCTTCCATGCCGCACGCCGCCTTCCACGAGGACGCCAACTACCTGGCCCACGCGCTGTCCTTCGCGAACCAGCACCGGGTGGCGGCCGAGGTCTTCGACGCCATCGGCCCGTACGCCACGGATGTGCCGTGGAGTTACTGCGGAGACGCCCAGCAGCTCTTCGCCCGGCACCGGAAGTGGGCCGTCAAGGGGGCCGCACCGTAGCGCCTGCCGAATGTGTTCCGCATGTCATCGCGCCACCAACAGGAGAGGCACAGCCATGCCATTGGACATTCCCAGCGTCACACAGACGGAGGAGGAGCGCCTGGCCGAACTCGGCATCGCGCAGACGTTGGACCGCTCGATGTCCGGGCGGCAGAACTTCGCTGTCTCGTTCACCATCATCAGCATCCTGTCCGGCTGCCTCACCATGTACGGCTTCGGTATGAACACCGGCGGGCCGGCCCTGATCATGTGGGGCTGGGTTCTCGTCGGCCTGATGACCCTCTTCGTCGGCCTGTCCATGGCCGAGGTCTGCTCCTCCTACCCGACCTCCGCCGGTCTCTACTTCTGGGCGCACAAGCTCGCCCCGCAGCGGTCCGCCCCGGCCTGGGCCTGGTTCACCGGCTGGTTCAACACCCTCGGCCAGGTGGCCGTCACCGCGGGCATCGACTTCGGTGCCGCGTCCTTCCTCAATGCCTACCTGAACCTGCAGTTCGGCTACGCCGCCACGCCCGTCCACACGATCACGCTGTTCGGCGTGATCCTCCTGCTGCACGCGGTGGTGAACACCTTCCGGGTGCGCGTGGTCGGCTTCTTCAACACCGTCTCGGTGTGGTGGCATCTGATCGGCGTCGTCGTGATCGTCGGCGCCCTGCTGGTCATCCCCGGCAAGCACCAGTCCCCCGCCTTCGTCTTCACCGAGTTCGTGAACAACACCGGCTGGGGCTCCGCCGTCTATGTCGTGCTCATCGGGCTCCTCATGGCGCAGTACACCTTCACCGGCTATGACGCGTCGGCCCATATGACGGAGGAGACGAAGAATGCCTCGGTCGAGGGGCCCAAGGGCATCGTCCGCTCGATCGTGGTGTCGTGGGCCGCCGGGTTCGTGCTGCTCTTCGGCCTGACCTTCGCGATCCAGTCGTACACCGGCGCCCTGGAGTCGAGCACCGACGTACCGCCGGCGCAGATCTTCATGGACGCGCTCGGCGCGAGCACCGGCAAGCTGATGCTGCTGGTCATCATCGGCGCCCAGCTGTTCTGCGGAATGGCGTCGGTCACCGCGAACTCCCGCATGATCTACGCCTTCTCCCGCGACGGGGCGCTGCCGTTCTCCACTGTCTGGCACAAGCTCCACCCGGGGACCCGCACCCCGACGAACGCGGTGTGGCTCGCCGCCGGCGGCGCGTTCGTCCTGGGGCTGCCGTACCTGTTCAACACGACCGCGTACGCCGCCGTCACGTCCATCGCGACCATCGGCCTCTACATCGCGTACGTGGTGCCCACCCTGCTGCGCCTGCGCCAGGGCGACAACTTCCGCCGCGGCCCCTGGCACCTGGGGCGCTGGTCCAAGCCCGTGGGCCTGATCGCGGTCGGCTGGGTCGCGGTCATCACCGTGCTGTTCATGCTGCCCCAGCAGCACCCGGTGACCCTGGAGACCTTCAACTACGCGCCCATCACGGTGGGCGTGGTGCTGCTCTTCGCCGGCACCTGGTGGTTCGTCTCGGCCCGCAAGTGGTTCCTCAACCCGCAACACCCGAGGAGCAACCCGACGCAGCCGCCGACACCGGAGCGGACGGCTTCGCCGTCGCACTAGGAGTTGTCTTCAAATGTCACGCCCACATCAGGAGTGATGCGAGGGTGACGGCTGCGGATCCGGTCGGCCCGTTCGGGGATGGTGTGGCCGATACCTCGTCGCCGCAGCCGGGTCCGGATGGCCGTCGAGCTTTCGGGCCCCGGCGGCGCGCCGGTGGGCGCGGACGCCGGTGGAGTCGACCGACCCGAGCCAGTCGATGTCCCCGGCCGCATCCGCCTGGGCCTGGGCGGACCGGTTTCGAGCGCTACCCGGAGTTCGGTGCCAGCCAGGGACTGGCCGAGGCAGAAGTGGGGGGCGGCGCCGAAGGTGAGGTGGGGGTTGGGGGTGCGCCCCAGTGGTTCCGGCGCTGACGGTCTGCCCGGCGAGGGATGTCGATCGGCGACGGCCGACGAAGGCGAGGATGTTCCGCCGTGCGTTCGTAGCGACGGTGCAGGCGTCGGCAGCCGGCCGGCCAAGCCGTCCCCAGAGGCGATCGCCGAGCTCACGAGCCTGCTCGCTCCCGGCGGTAGCAGCCGATGAATCTCGTTCCTTAATCGTTCTCAGCGCTGACTGTGCCGGCCCCATTCTCCGCGCGGGGCCGGTCCCTTGACACCACGGCGCCTTTTTGGCCTCTTCGCCCCTCGGTCATAGTCGGCGCCATGGACTATGACGTAGTGGTGGCCGGAGGCGGCCCGGTCGGACTGATGCTGGCCTGTGAGCTCCGGCTCGGGGGCGCGCGGGTGGCCGTCCTGGAGCGCCTCACCGAAGTGGACCCGACGATCAAGGGCGGGGCGATCACCACGCCCAGCGCCGAGGCGCTCTACCGCCGAGGCCTGCTGCCCGCGCTGGCCGAGGTGCAGCGGCAGGCTATGGACCGCTTCCAGGCATTCATACGCGAGCGGAACGGCGGGGACGGAGGCGGGACCGCGGGCCAAGGGCTCGGGTTCGTCGGGCACTTCGCCGGAATCATGCTGCGCGCCGACCTGGTCGACCGTACGGAGCCGGGCCTCGGCGACGCCGGACCCGCCGCCGAGATCGCTTTCGTGGCGCAGCAGGACATCGAGCGGCTGCTCGGCGGGCGGGCGGACGAACTCGGCGTCGACGTGCGCCGGGGAGTGGAGCTGACCGGCTTCGACGCGGACGACGGGGCCGTCACCGTGCGGACCAGCCATGGGGCCATACGCGCCGGCTGGCTCGTGGGCTGCGACGGCGGCCGCAGCGCGGTCCGCAAGCTCGCGGGGTTCGAATTCCCCGGCACGGACCCGGAGATCACCTGTCACCAGGCGGTCGTGGAGATGACCGGCGCCGAGGACCTGAAGGTCGGCTGGACCGCCACGGACACCGGGGTGTACGCCCACGGGCCGATGCCGGGCCGCGTCGTCACCGTGGAGTTCGACGGCCCGCCGGCCGACCGGGACGCGCCGGTCACCACCGAGGAGCTCCAGGCGCGGCTGCGCCGCGTCTCCGGCGTGGACGTCACGATCACCGGGCTGCGGACCGCGACCCGCTTCACCGACCACGCCCGCCAGGTCACCGAGTACCGCAAGGGCCGGGTGCTGCTGGCGGGCGACGCGGCGCACGTGCACTCCGCGTTCGGGAGCCAGGGGCTGAGCCTGGGTATCGGGGACGCGATGAACCTCGGCTGGAAGCTCGCCGCGGTGATCGGCGGCCGGGCGCCGGAAGGGCTGCTGGACACGTACACCTCCGAGCGGCACCCGGTCGGTGCGTGGGTCCTGGACTGGACCAGGTCCCAGGTTGCGGCCATGCGCCCGGACCCGCAGTCCCGGGCCCTGCGCGAGATCGTCAGCGACCTGGCGGGGACGGTCGTGGGCACCACGTACCTCACCGCGCGGCTCAACGGTGCCGGGGTGCGGTACGAGCTTCCGGGCGAGCACCCGCTGATCGGCCGCAGCGCCCCGGACCTCGAACTCACCGACGGAGGCCGCCTCGCGGACCACCTCCACGGCGGCCGGGCGCTCCTGCTCGACCTCGCCGACGACCCGGAGCTCCGGGCCCTCGCTGCGGGGTATGCCGGCCGCGTCGACACCCTGACGGCCGGCTGCCCGTCCCGCCCGGAACTGGCGGCGGCCCTCGTCCGTCCGGACGGCTTCACGGCCTGGGCGGCCGACGCGGGGGCGCCGACGCCGACGGCCGGGCTGGCGGAGGCACTGGAGGAGTGGTTCGGAGTGCCGGAGTGTGCGGTGACGCCGGGCTGAGCCGCCGCTCTGCTGACTGACTCGAACCACGAGCCGGCCACCCACGGCCGCCGCACCCACGCGGTGCGGCGGCCGCCCGCACCCCGGCCCCGGCCCAGTCCGGAGTTCCACCACAGCTCCCGGTCCGCATCGTCCAGGAAGAACCGCTCCGACTCCGTACGGGACGGCGCCCCGCGGTACGCCGCGTACGCGGCAGTCTCCACGCCGTGGGCGGTGAGGTGGTCGGCGAACGCGGTGATTCGGCGGCGTCATGGCCGAGGCGCTTCATCTCGTAACGGGTTCCGAGAACCGACGCGGTGCACCGGCGGGTGGTCGACGCCGGCGGCGACATTCTGGAAGCGCCGCAGGAGACCCGATTCGGGTCGGGTGCGGCGGCGTACGTGTGCACGGTGCGGGACCCGGAGGGCAACTTGTGGACCTTCGGGACCTACCGCGGCCCTTCGCCGGCGTAGAAGACGAGAGGACCCCGGCCTGTTGGGCCGGGGTCCTGTGCTGTGAGCGTGTGGCGCAGGGGTCAGTGGCCGCCGGTGAGTTCGCCGGTGAGCTTGCCGTGGAGGTCGGCGCTGGGGTCGTTCAGGCCGGTGATCTCCACCGTCTTGCCGCGCTGGGCGTACTTGGTCTCGATGGCGTCGAGGGCGGCGACGGAGGAGGCGTCCCAGATGTGGGCGGAGGACAGGTCGATGACGACCGTCTTCGGGTCGCCCGCGTAGTCGAACTGGCCGACGAGGTCGTTGGAGGAGGCGAAGAACAGCTCGCCGGTGACCGGTAGACGACCGTGTGGCCGTCGGGGTCGACCACGGCGGTGACCTCGGCGAGGTGGGCCACACGCTTGGCGAAGACAACCATGGCGGTGATCGAGCCGACGACGACACCGATGGCGAGGTTGTGGGTGGCGACGACGCAGCCGACGGTGATCACCATGACGGCGATCTCCCCGGCGGGCATCCGCTTGAGGGTCTTGGGGGCGATGGAGTGCCAGTCGAAGGTCGCGAACGACACCATGACCATGACGGCGACCAGGGCGGCCATGGGGATGTCGGAGACGACGGGGCCGAAGACGATGCACAGCACCATCAGGAAGGACCCGGCCAGGAAGGTCGAGAGGCGGGTGCGGGCGCCGGAGACCTTCACGTTGATCATCGTCTGGCCGATCATGGCGCAGCCGCCCATGCCGCCGAAGAATCCGGTGAGGATGTTGGCGATGCCCTGGCCGATGGACTCGCGGGTCTTGTTGGAGTGGGTGTCGGTGATGTCGTCGACCAGCTTGGCGGTCATCAGCGACTCCATCAGGCCGACCAGCGCCATCGCGAACGCGTACGGGGCGATCGTCGTCAGCGTGTCCATCGCGAACGGCACGTCCGGCAAGCCCGGAACGGGCAGGGAGGACGGCAGTTCACCCTTGTCCCCGACGCTCGGCACCGCGATGCCGGCCGCCACGGTGATGACGGTCAGGACGACGATCGAGACGAGCGGGGCCGGGATCACCTTGGTGATCTTCGGGAAGAACACCATCAGCGCGAGCCCGCCGATGATCAGCGGGTAAACGGCCCACGGGACGCCAGCCATCTCCGGGACCTGAGCCATGAAGATCAGGATGGCCAGCGAGTTGACGAAGCCGACCATCACCGAGCGCGGGATGAACCGCATCAGCTTCGCCACCCCGAGCGCACCGAGCGCGACCTGAAAGACACCGGCGAGGATGACGGCGGCGACCAGGTAGCCGAAGCCGTGCTCACGGTTGAGCGGCGCGGTCACCAGCGCCACCGCGCCGGTCGCGGCGGAGATCATCGCCCGGCGTCCGCCGACGATCGCGATGGTCACGGCCATGGTGAAGGAGGCGAACAGGCCGATCGCGGGGTCGACGCCCGCGATGATCGAGAACGAGATTGCCTCGGGGATCAGCGCGAGCGCGACAACCAGGCCCGCGAGGACCTCGGTGCGCCAGACCTTCGGGTCGGAGATCCAGTCGGGCTTCAGGCCGCGCAAGCGCGCGGCCGGGGACACAGCAGTGGCAGCAGAAGACAAGGGAGACGGAACCTGTCGTGCTCGGGCACACCCCTACGGCAGGCCAGGGCGTGCGGGAGGACGCGGAGGGGCCGGGCCGGCACCCCGCGGACGACCCCGTGCATACGGAGCCGGAAGTCGAGGACGGACGGGCCGGGACCTGCCCAGGAGCACGGCCTTACCTCACGTCCGGGAGCGAAGCCTCACGGCGGGCAGGCGGCGGCGCCGGGCGTCATGGGCTCGCGCACGCTTCTCTCCTGCAAGAATCGGATCTTCGCCGGGGCACCATCGGCCCCGACACGGCAACGGCGGGGCAGCGGCACACCACCCTCACCACCAGCAACTCTACCCTAACGTTAGGGTAGAGATCGGTGGTGCCCACCCGGGGCCGAGACCACCGACGACGAGAAGGGCCAGAGGATCACGGGCGTGGACGGCAAGCACATGCAGATCGGCGAGGTCGCCGCGCGCACGGAGCTGTCCCTGCGCACCATCCGGCACTACGAGGAGACCGGCCTGGTCATCCCCTCCGCCCGCTCCCAGGGCGGCTTCCGCCTCTACACCGAAGCCGACGTGGCCCGGCTGATGGTCATCCGCCGCATGAAGCCGCTCGGTTTCACCCTGGACCAGATGCGCGACCTGCTGGACGCCACCGACCGCCTCGACGCCCACGCCGGCCTCGACGCCGACGAACGCGAAGCCCTCCTGGAACGCGTACGGACCTACCAACAGGCCGCCACCGAGCAAGTGGAGAAGCTGCGCATCCAGTTGTCCCGCGCCGAGGACTTCGCCGCCACCCTGGGCGCCCGCCTGGAGCAGAACGCTCCCGCTGCCCGCCCCTAGAACCGGGCATCACACCCCGGCAGGCGCCGCCTTGTCCTGCGGACGGCGCGGGCCCGGCACCGCCCCGGCCGTGGCGGTCAGGTCAAGCTCCAAGCGGCTGTTCACGTCCCGCTCGAACCGGCCGCAGGGGTTGACGTGCGTCCAGAACAACGGTGGCAGAACGCCGTGCGCACCGCCCGCCCGAGTTCCTCGATCGATCGCGTCGGCTCCGGACTGAACACAGTCCGGGGCAGGCTGGGGCCGACAGCCCTTGTTCAAACCGGTACCCCTGCCGTCCTTGCTGCGGCGGTGCGCTAGCTTCCTGGCGGCTGAGTGGGCGGCACCGGCGGGTACGAAGCGGGCGCTCCCGGCTGCTGCTGGTAGGGACCGGGCGGGTAGGCACCCGGCGCACCGGGCTGCTGCTGGTAAGCACCGGGCGGGTACGCACCCGGCGCGCTGGGCTGCTGCTGGTGAGGACCGGGAGGCTGGGGCACAAAACCACCAGGGAAGCCCGGGCCACCGGGGCCGCCGTAGCCGCCAGCCCCCGGAGGCGGCGGCCCATTACGCCGCTTCTTGTTCACGGCCACCAGAACAACCACCAGGATGACGGCGAGGAGGCCGATCACACCGCCGGCGACGCCCATGATGGCGCCCTTGTTGCCCTTGAATTCCTGCGCAGAGCCCCTGCCGTTGCTCTCGGCCGGCGTCTCGTATGCCCCTTCATCTCTCTCGGGGTCAGGGGAGTCGGCATCTTCAAGGTCAATTCCCGCAGGCCGGACCTTGGCGGCAGGAGCCAGTCCCTCTACGCTTTTCGCGCCTCCCGGCCCGCGCCCATGGCCGGGGATGAGAGTCGAGACCTTCCAGGCGCCGTCAGCCCCGAAAGACCTCAACGGCGACTGGTCATGCCTGATCTGGTCCGCCGAAGCGACCGGCGCAGTACAGAAGAGCAGTGCCCCCGCCACCACCGCGCCGCCCACCGCGCCGCCCACCGCGCGCAGCGTGCGCGTCGAATTCATCCCCCTCATACCTTCCTTGCACTGGCGAGGCCCAGGCGCTTCCGTTGCGCCCCCTGCCGGCGCCGACGGCGTTCGGCAGCCGTCCGGCCCTTCGCCATATTGTCCGTCACACATCACGTGCGTCACATCATGTCAGCAGGCTGACACTGCACAACCATGGCGTACGCACGGGAGATCGCGTGGCGATGCGGAGGCCGTGCCTGCAGCCCCACCGGCAGTGCCGGTGAAGTAGGGCGTCATGTCCTGCCCCGGGCCGAGGAGGCCTTGGTCCGCGGGGCTGCCGCCTCGGCGTCTGAGCCGCGGACCTGGCTGAAGGTGCCGGCGAGGCCGGAGGAGGCCGGGTCCTGGCTGCCTCAGGGGTGGGTGCAGGAGGAGGACGGGCATCTGATGGCCGTTGATTTGGTGGCCACGAGTCCGGTCGCGCCCCAGGGGTACAGCGCGACCGTGGAGACCGTGGGCGCCGTTACCTGTGTGCGGGTACGGGATGCGGTGGGCCGGCAGGCGGCCAAGGGGCAGATGGCGGCCCTCGGGGAAGCCGTCGTCGTGGACCGGGTGGTGACGGAACGGGCCCATCGGCGGCGCGGGTTGGGCGCCTTCGTGATACGCGCCCTCGCCGACCGTGCGCTGGAGGAGGGTGCGGTCCTCGGTGTTCTCGGTGCGACCGCCGCCGGGCATGCGCTGTACGAGACGCTGGGCTGGAAGAAGCACACGACGATGGCGGAGTACATCTACCGGCCTTGACCTTGGCTCTGGCGGAGTCAGCCCGGGGGGGCGAGGCGGATGGTGTGCGGCCGCTGCCGGACCCCGATGCGGATCGGCCCGGGGCCGCCCCGGCGGGGCCCGGGCACTCTCGAAGGTCGCGGTCTTCCAAGGACCCGGCGCGTGGGCAAGGGTGAGCGCCGGGCACGACGGACCGCCGGCCGAGGCGCGGGCCGGCGGTCAGCTCCACCTATCTACGACTCCGTGATGATCTTCACGGTCTCCACGTTGCCCCAGTTGCAGTAGGCGTACGTCTTGCCCCGCCCGGCCTGGGTGCCGCTCGAACCCCACCCACCCAGGGTGCAGTCCACCTCCACGTGCCAGTAGTAGGTGCCGCGGCCGGTGCACTGGCCCCAGCTTCGACAGCCGCCCGCCGCCCACGGCCGTCCCCTCCATCACCAGCAACTGACCTGACCACGCACGCCGTGACGCCCCGTCGGCGAAGCAGCACGAGCAGGACACCCCCACGCTCCCGCCGATGCTCACCCCCGCACCGGGCCACTGGTTCCACGAGACGCCCCCGCCCTCCTGCGCCGCGCCGACCTGTTCGTGACGCACGGGGGCCGGGCGTCCCTGCTCGACGCGGTGCAGGGGGCAACGCCCGTCCTGGGTTTGGGCCTTCTCGCCGAACAGCCCGACAACGTCGCCGCTTTCTCCCGCAGCGGCCTGGGCCGGGCGCTGGACGTCACGGCGGGACGCGACGAGATCGCCGATGCGCTGACCGTACTCCTTGGCGCCCCGCGCTACGGCGCCGCCATGAGCGCGGCCGGCGCCGAGCTGTCTCAGCTGCCGCCCCTGGACCTCACGGAAATATGGGACAGCCTCCAGGACGGCCACTGCCCCGGCTGATTCCTGATCAATGTGAGGAACCGGATGAACGCCTCCGGCCGAAGGGCGCCCCTGCGTACTGCTCGGGCAGCTGCACTCCAGGGCTCCTGCCCGTCAGTGGCCTTGATCCACAGGATCGCCAACACGTATGTCACCGACGTTGATTGCCCGGTAAACGTTTGTTGATTGCCTTCGCGCATGCTGCAGCAATCGGTAAACGGGGGCGAGACGAGGAACTTAAGTGCCGGATACACGTGTCACGGTGACGGTGCACGCCTCCGACCCGCTCAGCCGGGCCGGGGTCGTCAGCCATCTGCAGCACCAGCCCACCGTCGAGATCGTCCAGCAACAGGCGGGAACGGCAGTCAGGGAGCGGGCGGAGCAGGCGGAGCACGGACGGGGGAAGGAAGGAAGCGGGGAGGCGGTCGGGACCGTGGCGATCATGCCGATCGACCGGTTCGACGAGATCGCCGCGGCCGAACTGAGAAGGCTCGTGCGGGGCGGCGACCAGCGCGTGGTGCTGATCGCCCGGGATCTTCGCGAACCGGAACTGATGACGGTCGTGGAGTACGGCGTGCGCGCCATCCTGTGGCGCCATCAGACCACCCCGCAGCGGCTGTTGCGGGCGGTGCAGAGCGCGGCGCGCGGTGAGGGCGACCTGCCGCCGGACCTGATCAGCACGCTGCTCTCGCAGGTGGGGCAGCTGCGGCGTTCGGTGACGACCGCCGCCCCCGTGGGGTTCGTACCGACGCTCGGGATGGCGCCGCGCGAGGTCGATGTGCTGCGGCTGGTCGCCGAGGGGCTGGACACCCGGCAGATCTCCGAGAAGCTCGCCTACTCCGAACGCACCGTCAAGAACATCCTGCACGCCCTGATGACACGGCTCCAGTTGCACAACCGCGCGCACGCCGTCGCCTACGCGCTGCGGGAGGGATACATCTGATGGGGGCGGAAGCAGGCACGGAAACAGGCACGGCCATAAGTGCCGGCGCGAGGACAGGTGCAGGAGCGAGAGCAGAGGGTGACGTGGTGACGGAGTTGGCGGAGAACGTGCGGGCGGCGGGTCGCCGGGCGGGGGAAGGCGCATGATTCACGAGGTCGATGCGGCGGTGCGGAGCGTGCTGCGCGGCGGGGTGCTGCCGGACGGCGCCGGGGAGGTCGCGTTCGAGGCGCCGACCCGGGACTGGGCGGCGCGGCGCAACGCCCCCACGCTCAATGCGTACCTCTACGACATCCGCGAGGAGGTCGCCCGACGGGAGCGCGGGGCGATCGCGGAGCGGGACGCCTCCGGTGTGGTCGTGCGCAGGCGTCAGCCGCGGCGCTGGTTCCGGCTGTCCTACCTGGTCACGGCATGGACCACGCGCCCGGAGGACGAGCACCGGCTGCTGTCCGCCGCGCTGGGGTGCCTGCTCTCGCACGAGATCCTGCCGACGGCCGCGCTGCCGGACGCGCTCCGTGCGCTGGAGGCGAGCATTCCGCTGACGGTCGCGGTGCCGCCTCCCGAGTCCCGGTCGATCGCCGACATCTGGTCGGCGCTGGGCGGCGAACTCAAGCCGTCCCTGGACGTGGTGATCACCGTGCCCTTCCCGGTCTCGCCGTCGTACGACGTGGCGCCGCCGGTCACCGAGGGCGCGGTCGCTGTCGTCCGCGGACTCGACGGTGTGCCCGGGGACTCCGAGCCCCGGATGCTCCGGTCCAGGCCGGGTACCGCGCCGTCCACGGCGGACAGCGAGGAGGCACGGTGAGCGACGGCACGGCGGCCGAGCAGGCCGGCGGTGCGCTGCTCACCCGGCTGGCGGGGCTGCGCGAGCGGGTGGCCGGGCTGGTCGAGCGGCGCAGCGCCGACGATCCGACGGCCACGGACCCGCTGCGCGGCCTGTACGTCACCCCGGAGACGGCCAGACGGCTGGCCGCGCAGCCGCCGGTGGCGGGCACGGGCGAGCCGTACGCGGACGGGACCCGTGCGGCTGTGACGGATACCGACGCGGCGTATGCGGACACGACGGCCACGGGCGAGCCGGCCGACCGGGCCGCGGGCTCCCCGGGACCGGCGGACCGCTCGGTCACGCTCGCCGCGCGGTTCGGGCTGTCGGCCCTGGACCTGCACATCCTCCTGGCCGCGCTCGCGCCCGATGTGGACCGGGGCTTCGAGCCGCTGTACGGCTACCTCAACGACGATGTCGGGCGGCGCCGGGCCACGGTCGCGCTGTCGCTGGACCTCGCGGGCACCGGACCGTGGGAGCCCGGGGCCCGCGCCCGCTTCCACCCCGCCGCGCCGCTGCTGTCCGGCAGGCTGCTGGTCGTCGAGGACGAGGACCGGCCGCTGCCGGGACGGGCGCTGCGGGTGCCGGAACGGGTGGTGGCCCATCTGCTGGGGGACGACGGGCTCGATCCGGAACTCAGCAGGGGTGCGGTGGAGTTGCTGCCGGCGGGTGAGCTGGGCGCCGACGGCAGTACGGGGAGCGCCGCCCGCGCCGAGGACGGGTCGTTCGCCGGGCGGCTCGCCGCGCTCGCGGGCGAGCGGCCGCTCGCCGTCCATCTGCGGGAACGCCGGCCCGGCACCGCCGCCGGAGCGGTCACCGACGGGCTGCGGCGGGCCGGACTGCCGGTGCTGCGGTATCGGCCGGACGGCCCGCGCGAGGACGGTGCCGGTCTCGCGGGAGCACTGCTGCGGGAGGCCCGGCTGCGGCGGGCCGCGCTCGTCGTGGGGCCGCTGCCGGAGCGGGCCGAGGGGCTCGTCCGGGCGCTGGCGGGGACCGGAGTGCCGGTGGTCTTCTTCGGGAGCGAGCCGTACGACCCGGGCTGGGCGCCGGATTCCGGGCTGTTCGCACTGGACGCGCCGGACGTCGGGGCGGCGGCGGACGAGGTCTGGAGCGCCGAACTCGGCTCCGTGGACGGTGGTTTCGACCTCGGTGCGGCCGTGGCGCCGTACCGGCTGGGCGCCGCCCAGATCCGCCGGGCGGCCCGTGCGGCCACCGCCCTCGCCGCCTTCGACCGGACGCCGGTGACCGCCGCCCACATCCAGCACAGCGCGCGCCAGCAGTCCGCGCCGCTGCTGGACCGGCACGCCCGCCGGGTACGGCCCGCGGTCGGCTTCGACGGGCTGGTCCTGCCGCCCGAACCGCTGTCCCTGCTGCACGAGCTGGTGCAGCGGGCCCGGCACCGGGAGAAAGTGCTCGGTGAGTGGCGGCTGCGCACCGGCGGCGGGCGCGGCAGAGGCGTGGTGGCGCTGTTCGCCGGGGAGTCCGGTACGGGCAAGACGCTGTCCGCGGAGGTCGTGGCCGGTGAACTGGGCCTGGATCTCTATGTGGTGGAGCTGTCAGCGGTGGTGGACAAGTACATCGGGGAGACGGAGAAGAATCTTGAGCGGATCTTCGCCGAGGCGGACCGCACGGACGCGGTGCTGCTCTTCGACGAGGCCGACGCCGTCTTCGGCAAGCGCTCGGAGGTCAAGAGCTCGCACGACCGGTACGCGAACCTGGAGAGCGCGTACCTGCTCCAGCGGCTGGAGGCGTTCGACGGGATCGCCGTCCTGACCACCAATCTGCGGGCCAACATCGACGACGCGTTCACCCGGCGGCTGGACCTGGTGGTCGACTTCCCGTTCCCGGACGTCGAGCAGCGGATCGACCTGTGGCGTTCCTGTCTGGCGGCCACCCCGTGCGCGCAGGATCTCGGCCTCGATGTCTGTGCCAAGGAGTACGAGCTGGCCGGCGGGGCGATCCGGTCGGCGGCGGTGACCGCGGGCTATCTCGCGGCGGGCCGTGGCGGGCCGGTGACGGCCGAGGACGTACGGGCCGGGGCGCGGCGTGAGTACCGCAAGATGGGGCGGCTGGTGCCGGACGCGTCACCGTTGTGGGACTGAGCTTCCGGGGCCGGCCTGTGCGCAGGCCGGCCCCGGAGGCGTCACTGCCCGTCGGCGATCTTCCAGTCCTGCCGGTCGAAGGGCCCGTCGGCGCACTTGAAGGACACGGCGCCCTTGTCGTTCTGCATGTCGGTCAGGCACTCGTCGTTGCTGAGGTTGACGATGCGGCTGCGGCCGTTGCCCGCATCCACCAGCCGCCACTTCTGATGGGGCGGCAGCTGCCCCGAGCCCAGCTGCTCCGGGTCGGCCTTCATGAGCTCGACCTCGTTGGTGCCCGGTTTCAGCTGGGCAACACTGCCCGGGGCGCTGCCCGGCTCCAGGGCGATCGAGTTGTCCTCGGCGTAGTGGTGGATGGTCCACCACTGGTTGCGGCCGAACTGGCCGTCCGTCCACATGGCGCTCTGGCCGATCTGCGTGCCGTCCTCCTGACCGCCCTGGTTGGCCTGGAGGTACCAGCCGCCGTTGGCGTCGGACCGGATGGTCTGCTGCGGCGGCCCCTCGGGCTCCCCACCGCCGTCATCGGCGGGCGGCTCCTCGGGCTTCTCCTCCGGCTTCTCCTCGGGCTTCTTCTCCGGGGGCGGGGGCGGCGCCGGCGAGGACGGCTTCTCCTCCTTCGCCGGGAGCTTGTGGGACTGGCTGGCCTTCTCCCGCGCGCTGCTGGTCACCTTGGGCTCGTTGTTGATCCACAGCACCACGAAGGCGAGCGCCGCCGCGAGCAGCAGTGAGCCCACCACCATCACCCAGCGCGGAAACACGGACGGCTGGAGGTAGGTGCCGTGCAGTTCGGTCGAATCCGGCACACCGGCCCGTGACACGGAGACGGTGAACGGGTGCTTGTGGACATCACCCACCCAGCTCACCGCGGCGGGGCGGATGCTGAGATCCACGAAGCCGGCGCGGCCCGGCGCGACCTGGACCGAGGTCGGCTCGGGTTCGACGGTGAGGGCGTCGCCGTTCTCGCGTCCGGAGAGGGACACCGTCAGCGGTGTGTTGCCGAGGTTGTCGACGGCGGCCGACGCCTTGGCGCGCCGGCGGCCGCGTACCGTCAAGGGCACCAGCTCGCAGCGGAGTTCGGTGAACGTCCCGACCGTGACCTGGCCCTCGACCACATCGCGGATCTCGGGGTGCTCGGCCGGTTCGACACGGATACCGAACGGCGTCGGACCGGCCTTGGCATCGGGCGTGCGCGGGGGCGCGAACTCGACCTGCGCCGTGCCCTCGGCCCCGGGATACAGCCGCAGCACGTCCGGCTCGACCCGTGTCCAGCCCGCTGCACCGCCGGCCGGGCGCAGCCGGTACTCCTCGACGGTGTCGCCCGTGTTGCGTACTCGCAGCCTTACCCTCGCGACGGAACCGGGGTCGACGGAGATCGCGGCCGGTTCCAGTGAAGTCCACATGCTCACCAGGGCAGTCAACCGGCCACACCGGCCCCGGGTCAGCGTGCGGAAGGGCAGAGCCGGGGGCAGAACGCGATGTCCTTACGGCTCTTCACGCCCCGCGCACGCCGAAAGCGCCGTCCAGGCCACCACGCCCGTCACGCCGTACGAGCAGCGCACGCCGCGACGGCCCCCTGGACTCGCCACAGCCCGCGGGGGATTTGCGGCTCCCTCCACGGCTGCTCGCCGGACGGTCCGACGGCCTGGCGGCACGACTGACCGGCCCGTTGCAGGCGCGCGCCGACCAGGGCCGGGGCCCTACGGTCACCGCGTCCCGGTCCGGGAGCGTGGTCACGGCGTCCCGGTGCGGGAAGCACGGTCGCGGAGACCGGTTCCGGAGTGATCCACGACGTCGTACCCGCAGGCTAGGCCCGCGTACGCCACCTCCGGTGGTACGAAAGTGCCGCCCCGGGGGCACCGACTGCTGCCCCAGCGGCTCCCCTTGGAGGACTCCTGGAGCAACCGGGCGACGAGCGCCGCGGCGGCCACTCCCGTTCGAGGACGAGCGCCACGACGGCCACCTGTGCGTACTCCTGTGGCGGCCGCTCCCGGCCGCCCCCGGCAAGGTCGTGCGGTCTGAACCGGGCGCGGATCGGCGTCACCGGGCACGGGTGCCGCTCAAGACGGCACGGCGGCCGCGTCGCCGGCCGGAGCAGGGGCACCGCCCGGTGCGCTGCCGGGGCTCCGGCGCGCGGTAAGGCGGACGCAGAGGCCCACGGCAGGCCTTCCCGTGGCATGCGCCGGGCCCGTCCGAACGGGTCGGTGGCGTGGCGCGGGACCCCGAGCAGGCGCCGGGCGCGCGCCGCGGCCCGGTCGTCGCCCTGCCGCCGGGCGCTGTCCACGGCGAGGCGCACGAGGGGTGCGAGGTCGCGGTGGCGGGCGCTGCCGCTGAGCGCCCTCGACCAGGCGGTGAGGAGGTCCACGGCGGGCGCCAGCAGTTCCGGCGCCGCGTCCAGGGCCCGCTGCACCGTCGCGTACAGCCGTGGGTGCGCTTCGTGCAGCCAGGCGCGCGCGGCGTCGGCACCGGCGAGCGGACGGGCCGGGGAGTCCGGGCGGCGCGGCAGGGGGCGCGGGGCGGCTATCGGTTCGATCAGCCGCACCGCCGTCAGGACGGTGGCCAGCAGATGGTCGACGTAGCGGCGCTGCGCCGCCGCCCGCTCCCGCGGGCTGTCCTGGCGTTCGCCCAGTCGCCGGGCGAACAGCCCCACCAGCTCGTGATAGCGGTAGCCGTCGTCGCCGTGCGGCTCCACGAGCCCGGCGTCGACCAGCTCCTCGACCGCGGCCTCGGCCTCGTCGTCGGTGGTGTCCAGCAACGCGGCCGCGGCGGCCCGGCAGAAGGCCGGCGGGCCGCTCAGGGCGAGGGCCCGGAAGGCGTGGGCGAGGCCGGGCGCGAGCGCCTCGTAGCCGAGCCGGAAGGTCGCTTCCACGCCCAGGTCGCCCACCCGCAGCTCGTTGAGCCGCCGCTCCTCGCTCAGCCGGGCCACGAGGTCGGTCAGGGACCGGCCCGGCCGGGACGCCAGACGGGCGGCGGCGATGCGCACGGCGAGCGGCAACCCGCCGCACAGGGCGACCAGTTCGCGCGCCGCGTCCGCCTCGGCGGCCACCCGCTCCGCCCCCGCGACCGCGCCGAGCAGTCCCAGCGCCTCCCCTTCGTCCATCTCCTCGACGTGGACACCGCCGGCACCGGGCAGCGCCAGCGTCCGCGCACGGCTGGTGACCAGCACGGCGCAGCCCGGCACCCCGGGCAGCAGCGGCCGTATCTGGGCGCTGTCACGGGCGTTGTCGAGGAGGACGAGGACCTTGCGGTCGGCGATCAGCGAGCGGTACAGGGCGGCCTTCTCCGCCGGCCCGTCCGGTACGGAACCCGGCGCGACGCCGAGAGCACGCAGGAAGCGCGTCAGCACGGCCCCGCTGTCGACCGGTGCCGGACCGGTGCCCTGCAGATCCACATACAGCTGCCCGTCGGGGAAGTGGCCCCGTACGGCATGCGCGACATGCACGGCCAGCGCCGTCTTCCCGACCCCGCCGAGCCCACTGAGCGCGGCCACCACCGGCGCCCGTCCATCGGCGGCCCCGCGGAGCGCCGCGGCCAGGTGGGCGACGGGTTCCGCACGTCCCGTGAAGTCCGCCGTGTCGGGCGGGAGTTGCGCGGGGACGGGTGGTGGCGGGGCTATGCACGAGATGTCCCGGGCGAGGCGGGGCGGGTAGGGCCGCTGGTCACGGGGGGCGGGGGTGTGATGGGTGGCGGGGGTGGTGTGGGTGTCGTGGGTGGTGTGGACGTCGCGGCGGCCTGGGCTGTCGCGAGTGTCCTGGCCGTAGCGGCTGGAGTGGCCGGCGTGATTGCCCCGGCCATCTCGGGTGTCACGGGTGTCACGGGGGGCAGGGCCACCCCGGGTGTTCCGAGCGGCCCGCAACTCGCGGTACAGCAACCTGAGTTCATTCCCCGGCTCGGCGCCGAGTTCGTCGGCAAGGGTGCGGCGGGTCGCCTCGTACACCGCGAGAGCCTCAGCCCTGCGGCCCGCGCGGTGCAGGGCCAGCATCAGCAGGGCCTGGGGACGTTCCCGCAGGGGGTGTTCGGCGGCGAAGGCGCGCAGCCCCGCGATCGAGTCCGCCACGGCCCCGGCGTGCGCGCCGCCCAACTGCACGACACAGTCGAAGAGTTCCTCCTGCGCGGTGACGCAGAGCTCGGTGAGCCGGTCGCGCTGCCGCTCCGCGTACGGTCCGGGCAGGCCGGCCAGGGCCACGCCTGCCGGGAGCGCCAGCGCCTCGCTCAGCTGCGCGTACGCGCCCGCGGTGTCGCCCGCGGCCCGTAGCCGGCGGGCCGTGCCGAGCCGTTCCTCGAATGCGGCCGCGTCCAGTGCCCCGGCGGGCACCCGCAGGGCGTAGCCGCCGCCCGAGGACACCAGCAGCCGCCCCTCCTGCCGGGGCTTGCGGTCCGGCTCCAACAGGGCGCGCAGCCGGGAGACATAGGTGCGCAGCGTGCCCACCGCCCGGGGCGGCGGCTCCTCTTCCCAGAGTGCGTCCACCAACTGCGGTACGGAGACGGGGCGGCCGGCGTGCAGCAGCAGCATCGCCAGCACCGCGCGCTGCTGCGGCGGGCCGAGATCGAGCGGACGGTCCCCCCGCCAGGCCCGCACCGGGCCGAGCACCTGAAACCGCACACCGTCACACAGGTCCGGGCCACTCACCTCCGCCGGGCCCTTCAACTCGTCCACATTGACCGCGTCGCCGCGCACTGCCAGCTCGCTCCCCTCCCCCGGTCGGCCTGCCACCCACCCCTTGGACCAGCACGAATGCACCGGCCTTACCAAACTAGCCCAGCGCTCGGACAGAACAGCCGGGAAAATGACTGGTATTGGCCCAACGGTCAATCTCCTCCTTTTCTCCCACCCTCAAGGCTTCCCCTCCGCGCCGGTGCCTACTTCGCCGCTGGTTCGGGGGTTCCGGCTGACACGCACCGGTGTTCGGCAGGGCAACCGGACTGCCCCTTCGGCTCCCCTTCCGCCTCTGGCCACGATGAGCGCTGCGGCCGAAAATCGGCGGTTGGGCCACCCGACGGGCCAGGCCCACTGATCCACCGGCCGCCAGAACGGAGCCCTTGTGCACGCACACGAACGACGGGCCACGGGAGGGGAGTCGGCGTCACGCACCACGACCCGCACCCCCGCCGCAGCCCGCTCCCCCCACCGGACCGACGCGCTGCGCACCCTCCAAAGGACCGCGGGCAACGCGGCGGTCGCCCGTGCGCTGGCCCCGGCGGCGGAGCGGGCACGGGAGCCGCAGCAGGTGCAGCGGTACGCGGAGGGGGAGGCCGCGCACGGCTTCGACAAGGTCTCCGCGCACGGTGCGATCGCCATCCGGGGCCGGTACGAGGCGTACGCCGACGCGGACATGATCACCGCCGCGGCACAGAGCCTCGGCTCGCAGGAGCAGGTGCCGATCACCCTGGAGCGCGGGGCGGCGGCACAGGTCGGTGAGCGCACGCTGTACCGGGTGCTGCCGGTGTACAAGGACGCGGCGCGGGCCGCGGCCGCCGTACGGGCCGCCGGCCGGCACCCGGACGGGGCCGGTCATGAGCCGGTGGCCGGGGACACTGCGGCCGAGCGCGACGACAAGCGTGCCGCCTATATGCGGTCGCTGACCGATCCCCCGGAGGTCAAGCAGCTCGTCGCGCTCACCCAGCGCATCGTGGCGGCGCTCCAGGGGCGGGGCGAACCGCGCAGCTCCGTGGTCGACGGGCTGCGGTCCGATGCCATGAAGCTGGCGGTGGCCACGATGGGCGGCGGCTGGGTCGCCGCGCGGTTCCCGTACCCCGAGCGCCCCGGCCGGGAGGGGCTGAGCGACCTCGCCGTCATCATGCCGAGCCTGACCTCCGATTTCCTCGCCGGGCTCCCCGCCGTGGAGAACCAGGAGGCGCAGGTGCACGAGCTGCTGATCACGCTGCCGAACGACTGCAAGGCCGCGGCGGCGCAGCTCATCGGCACGCCGCCGAACGGCGGTCTCAGCGTGCGCCGGGACGCGCCCGCCGTCGGCGAGAACCACTTCGTCGACCTGACCGGCGCGGCCGCGGACGGCTGGGCGAACCACTTCGCCGCCGTCATCCTGCGCGACGGCCCCGACAGTCTCACGTACGAGTCGGCCGCCGACCGCACCGCGGTGATCCAGCAGGGCAAGTCCCTCGGGTACTTCGAGCTGTACGGCCAGGCGGGGAGCGACCAGTCCTTCGACGCGGTGATCGGCAGCAAGAACCGGGACTACGCGGCGCGGTCGGCACCCGCCACATGACCGAACGGGCAGCCCGCTCTGCCCCCGACGACGCCCGTTCGTCTCTACAGCCCGTGCCGCCCGTAGGCCAAGGTCGAAAGCGTAGGGAGCAGAAGCGGCAGTTGTGGTGACGGGGGAGGAACATCGTGCGAGCACAGGACCGGCAGTCCCGCGCGGGGAGCGACCGCTCGCCGGCGGCGGCCCCCGTCCGTTCGGCGTCCGCCCCCGCTTCCGACGTCGCCCGCCAGGTGGCGGCCGGTGAGGCGGAGCGCCTCACTCCGGAGGCCGCCGCCGTCCTCCAACGGACCGTGGGCAACGCGGCGTTCTCGGCCGTCATGACCGGGGTGGACGAGCACCGGCACGGTCCTGGCTGCGGCCACACCGCAGCGCCCGCCGTGCAGCGCTCAGCCGTGCACGAGGTGCTGAGCACACCCGGCCGCCCGCTCGACGAGCCGGTCCGCGCGGACATGGAGGACCGCCTCGGCGCGGACTTCTCCGACGTACGGGTGCACACCGACAACTCCGCCCATCAGTCGGCCGAGTCCGTCAACGCCCATGCGTACACCTCCGGTTCGCACATCGTCTTCCAGCGCGGCCGCTACAACACCTCGTCCTCGGCGGGCCGCCATATGCTCGCTCACGAGCTGACGCATGTCATCCAGCAGCGCAACGGCCCGGTCGCGGGCACGGACCGCGGCGACGGGACGAAGGTGAGCGATCCGTCCGACCGGTTCGAGCGGGAGGCGGAGGCGAACGCGAGCCGGGCGCTCTCCGCGGTGCAGCGCACGGCGGAGCCCGCGCACGCACCGGACCACGGCGGCCCGGACGACGGACGGCACCCCGTGCAGCGCACGTTCAAGATGGCGAACAAGGCCGTCAAGGCCGCGGAGGACGTCCTCCCGCTCGACACCCTCTTCACCAAGGGCAAGGCGCGCCACGCCCGGTGGGACGACGCCTTCAAGGCACAGGTGCGGAACGAACTCGTCAGGATGGCGGACGAGGAGCAGGACCTCGGCCGATGGGGTTCGTACGAGGATCTGCTGGACTTCGCCGGACAGCGGGTCCGGGCGGCAGCGGCGGCCCATCTCGCTCCGGTGGTTCCGACCGCCATCAGGACCGGTGCGTCGCATCCGGAGCACACGGGAACGGAGATCCCGGACACCGAGAAGATCAGCCGGCTCACCGAGGTCCGCCGGCGGCTCTCCCAGCGCGGGACGGAACAGAATCTGGACGGCTTCCGTAACCGCCAGAAGATGGTGAACCCGTTCACGCACAAGCCGACCGGAAACGCCTACTCCATAGGCCATACCGGGAATTTCGTCCTGGGCGGCCCCCAGGAAGGTGAATACGACGTGCTCTTCGAGCGCGCCGGCAACAGCACCGGCCTGTCCGACAAGGAACTGGCCAAGCACTTCATCCGGGCGCTGACCGAGTCGGAGTACAACTTCGAGGGCGTGAGTGAGGAAGGCCGTAAGTACTGCACGAAGATCGTCGCCATCATTCAGGGCGCCGAATTCCGCCGTGCCGCGGCCAACCCGACGGTGGCGATCGCCGCCTTCAACCAGGTCGTCTCCGGCGCGGCCGGAACGCTGCACGAGGCGCTCAGCACCTACGCCGTCTTCGCCAAGCCCAAGGGGAACTCCGCCACCGGCGGCTCCAAGGACTCGCAATTCCACCGTGATCCGGATGTCAACCAGAGCGACGAGGACTTCAAGAAGCGCGCACTCGCCGAATACCGGGCACTCGCAGATCTGGTCTCCGCCAACGGGTTCGATCCGGGAGAGGCGGAGGAGTTCTACAAGGGGTGCGACAGGATCGCGGCCACCTCGATGAGCGCCTTCGCCGGCACCTTCGATTACCAGATGCCCTGAGCCGCATCGCCCTCAGCTTTCCTCGCCACCCGCACAGCACGAGAAACCACCGAACGGGCCGGTCCGCCTGCCCGGTCCGCACATCCAGGGAGTAACAGAACATGCCCACCTACCTGTCCCCCGGCGTCTACGTCGAGGAAGTCGCCAGTGGATCGCGGCCCATTGAAGGGGTCGGGACGTCGGTGGCGGCCTTCGTCGGCCTCGCTCCCACCGGTCCGCTCAACGAGCCGACGCTGGTGACGAACTGGTCCCAGTACGTGGCCGCCTTCGGTGAGTTCACGGACGGGTACTACCTCGCGCACTCGGTGTACGGGTTCTTCAACAACGGCGGCACCGCCGCGTACGTCGTACGGGTCGGCGGGTCCGGCGACGGTGAGCAGCAGGCCGCCGCGGCCCCGGAGGCGCCCAAGGCGCTGACCGCCGGGGAGCCGGCCGCGCTCGGGTCGTTCAAGGTGTCGGCGATCACGGCCGGTTCCACGGCCGGCGGGGCGCTCACCGTCGAGGTGCAGGACGTCGAGGGTGAGAACAGCGGCGACCGGTTCAAGCTGGTCGTCAAGGACGGCGAGAAGGTCGTCGAGAGCTTCGACGTCAGCGCGAAGAAGAGCTCGCGGAACTATGTCGTCACGCAGGTGAAGCAGCGTTCCAAGACGATCGCCGTCGAAGAGGCCGCCCCGGCCGCGCAGTTGGCGAAGCCGGACGCGCAGAACATCACGCTGGCCCCGCCCACCGCGGCGCCCGCGGCGCCCGCCGGGAACGGCGCGGCCGAGCGGATCGCCTCCGGCCAGTTCATCGGCGACTCCGCCGACCGCACCGGCTTCGGCGGCCTGGAGGCGCTCGACGAGGTCAACATGGTGGCCGTGCCCGACCTGATGGCCGCCTACCAGCAGGGTCTGATCGACCTGGAGCAGGTCAAGGCCGTCCAGCTCGGCCTGATCGCACACTGCGAGCTGATGGGCGACCGGATGGCCGTCCTCGACCCGCCGCCGGCCCTCAACGCCCGCGACATCCGCAAGTGGCGCCAGGAGATCGCGGGCTACGACTCCCGCTATGCCGCGCTCTACTACCCGTGGATCAAGGCCTTCGACCCGGCCACCGGCCAGACCCGCACCATTCCGCCGTCGGGCCACATGGCCGGTGTGTGGGCCCGTAACGACTCCGAGCGTGGCGTCCACAAGGCCCCGGCCAACGAGATCGTCCGTGGCGCCGTCGACCTGGAGCTCCAGATCACCCGCGGTGAGCAGGACCTGCTCAACCCGATCGGCGTGAACTGCATCCGGGCCTTCCCCGGACGCGGCATCCGGGTGTGGGGCGCGCGGACCATGGCCTCCGACCCGGCCTGGCGCTACCTGAACGTGCGGCGCTACTTCAACTACCTGGAGGAGTCGATTCTCATCGGCACCCAGTGGGTGGTGTTCGAGCCGAACGACCAGGCGCTGTGGGCCCGTATCCGGCGCAACATCTCGGCGTTCCTGGTGAACGAGTGGCGCTCCGGCGCGCTGTTCGGGCAGCGCCCCGAGGACGCGTTCTATGTGAAGTGCGACGCGGAGACCAACCCCGTGGAGTCCGTCGACGTGGGACGCGTCGTGTGCGAGATCGGCATCGCGCCGGTCAAGCCCGCCGAATTCGTGGTCTTCCGGCTGGCCCAGTTCTCGGGCGGCGGCGGGGAGCTGGAGGAGTAGAAGTCACCACCGGGGCATTCCCCCTCCTCTTCACGCGCCGTCCCTCAACCGTCACCTTTACCTTTCCAGCACAGGAGTGAACCACCTTGTCCCTTCAGCCCGGTGATGCCCTCACCTCACACAATTTCGGCCTGCAGATCGACGGTGTGATGGTCGAATACCTGCAGGAGGTCAGCGGCCTGACCATGGAGCAGGACGTCATCGAGTACCAGCAGGTCTCGGCGGACGGAAAGCCCGTCGTCAAGAAGATGCCCGGCACGAAGAAGGCCGGCGAGTGCACCGTGACCCGCGGTATGACGCAGAGCGGTGCGTTCAGCGAGTGGATCAACAAGTCCATTGCGGGCGACATGGGTTCGGCCCGTAAGAACGCCACCATCATGATGATGGACTACCAGAACAACCCGGTGAAGCGTTACAACATGCGCAACGCCTGGTGCAGCAAGGTCGAGACCAGCGGGGTCAAGGCGGGCGACGCCGCCGCGCTGACCGAGCAGGTCACGATCGTCTTCGAAGAGCTGGTCATCGAATAATGCGGCGCGACGGCCCGGCGGGCACACCACAGCAACGTGAGCCTCTGCGCACGGAATTCGAATTCGAGTTGCCACGCGGATTCGTGGACGAGTCCGGGGCCGTCCACCGGAACGGCGCGATGCGGCTCGCGACGGCGCGGGACGAACTGATCCCGCTGCGGGACGTGCGTGTCCGCGAGAATCCGGCATATCTGTCGGTCGTGCTGCTGGGCCGGGTCATCACCCGGCTCGGCACGCTCGCCACCGTGCACGACGGAACGGTGGAGAACATGTTCGCCTCCGATCTGGCCTTTCTGCAGGACTTCTACCGGCAGATCAATGCGGAGGGACACACCCGCGCCGCGGTGTCCTGCCCGCACTGCGAGGAGTCCTTCGAAGTGGAACTGGCCGGGAGCCGCCTGGGGGAATCGTGACGTACGCGACCGGGCGTATCGAGGAGGAAGTCGCCTATCTCGCCTACCACTTCCACTGGGGCATCGACGACATCCTCGACCTCGAACACGCCGACCGGCGCGCGTACGTGTCACAGATCGCCGCCCTGGTGGAGCGGGCTGAAGGGAAGCAGTGAACTGAGGATGGGGTTGTTCAGGTGGCGACGGGGGTCGCGGGATGCCCGCAGTGCGCAGCAGGCGCCAGGGCCTGAGACCGAGGCGGTCACGGAGGCGGCGGCCGGGAACGCGGACGGTGGTGGCGCCGGCGGCTGGTCCGCCGTGCCCCCCATCCAGCGGGTCCTGGCGGCGCCCCGCACCGTCGCGGAGACCGGCTTCGCCGCGTCGCTGAGCGCGCACCACAACCCGTCCTTCGGCGGGGAGCTGGGGCACGACGTCCGTGCCTCGGCCCCCGGCGGCGTCCTGCGCGACGCCTTGGTCCCCGTCACCGGCCGCCCCTCCGACCTCGGGCTTCCGGTCCTGCGGCTCCCGGTCGCGGGGCGGGCGGATGGGACCGATGAGGCTGCGGGGGAGATTTCGGCGGAGAGCACGGCGGCGGGCTTCGGGCTCGCCGCCGGGTCCCGGGGAAGTGGGGGGCGTGCGCGGGGCGGTGGTGCTGGGCGTGGCGTGAGTGCCGGGCGAAGTGCCGGCGCGCGTGCTGCTGCGGGGCCGGGCGGCGGGCGTTCTGGGGTTCCGGGGGCCGGGGGTTCCGGGTCTCCGGGTCCGGCGCGGTCCGAGGCCGTGAGTGTGGCGCGTTCCGCGGCCCCGGGTCCGGCGCGGTCCGGGGTCCCTGGTTCGGCGGGTTCCGATTCTCCGAGTGTGACGCGTACGGAGAGCCGGGGGGCGGCTGGCGCTGAGACCCAGGGTGCGGCGCGTGGCGCGGGCCGGAGTGTGGCGCGTAAGGAGCGCCCGGGGGCAGCCTCTGGCGAGGGCCGGGGTGCAGCAGGTGCCGAGGCTCGGGGTGCGGGGCGTACCGCGGCCCGGGATGCGGGACGTGGCGCAGCCCGGGGTGGGGCCGCCGTACAGCGGGCGGTGTCGCCGGGCGGTGCTTCGCCTTCCCCCACGGATCCGGTGCGTAGTCCTCGTTCGTCTGCTTCGGGCGGCGCGAGGTCGTCCGCGGCGCCGCGGAACGATGTGTCGAGCGCAGTCTCGTCGGCTGCGTCGGCTGCTTTGCCGAGCGCGCCTTCGAGCGCGTCGGCGGCCAGGCCGTCCGGCTCTCCGGCCGGAAGCCCGTCTGCCGGGCCGTCCGGGACGCCGTCTGCCGGACCGTCCGGCGCGTCGGCGGGCGCTCCGCGTGCGGGACGGCCCGGGGCGGCAGTGGGTAAGCCGCCGGCCGGGGACACCGGTGGTGCGGCTGGGGCGCAGGGTGGCACGGGCGTGCCCGGCGCCACGGCCGCGCCCGGTGGCGATGCCGTGCCCGGTGACGGAGGTGCGGCAGCCCGCTCCGCATCGCGCGCGGCGGCGCCCGCTGCCCGCCGCTCGGACCTGCCCGTGGCCATGCCCGTACGGAGGGCCGTCGGCGCCCGATCCCCGCTCACCTCGGCGGGCAGGGTCGCCATGCCGCCGCGCCGGCTGCGACCGGGCACTTCGCCGGGCCCGGGGAACAGCGACACCTCCCCCTCCGCCCCCTCCGCCGCCAACGCGCCCTTGCAGCGCGCCGAGGCACCCTCGTCGACGGCAGCAACCCCCGCCGGCCTGGCTCCGGAAGCGGCACCCCCCGCCTCTCCTCCTCCCCCACCACGCGTCCCCGTCGCCGGGACGACGAGCGAGGGTGCGGCCCAGGCCCCCGCCGCCGGACGCCCCGGCTCCCCCCGACGGGTCGTACAGCGGCGGGCTGCCGGCCCACACCGCCCCACCACCTCGAACCCGGGCAACGCGCCGGAGAACCCTCCGACCACGGACCCCACGCCCGGCGTCGCCCCGGCACCGAGCGGTGACTCGACCCCGCCGCCGGCTCCCGGCACCTCACCGAGCGCGAGCCCTGTCCCGAGTCCTCGGCCGGTCTCCCCTGCTTCCTCTTCCGGGAGCACTCCCGTACGCGCAAACGCCGACGCCGGCGATCGCACGGCCCCGGCGAAGATCACGAGCCCGGCCCCGGCCCAGTTCCCGGCCCCGACAACGGACCCCACACCGGTCACGGCCACGGACCCGAGCCCCGCCCCGAACAGCGGCGACCGCACGAGCCGCCCGGTCCAGCGAGCAGCGGAAGGGGCCGGTCAGCGGCCTGCGCGGCGAGCAGCCGGAACGGGCCGTCAGCGCTTGGGACTTGGCGCCCCGCTGCGCTCCGATGCAGCCACCGACAACCCGGCCAAGAACGCTCCGGCCGGCGCAAAGCCGGTCCGGCCTCCGGCCGACAACAGCCGTACGCCGGGCACCGGACAGCCCTCGCGACCGATGGTCCAGCGGAAGCCACTCATCGGCGCGCCCACCGAGTCCACCGCGATCCGCCGCGAGGACGCGGCACCGACACCTGGGCCCACGTCCACGGCTACGCCTGCGTCGACAGGGATGCCTGCATCGGCGGTGACGCCTGCCTCGACGCCGGGCCCCATAGCGCCGCCGACACCGAAGCCGGCATCCACACCGGCTCAACCGCAGACCTCGCCGTCGGCCCCGGCCCCGAAGTCAGCCGCGGCGCCTGTCCCTGCCCCGGTGCAGCGTTCGGCAACAGCCGCCGAACGCCCCACCCCCGCAGGCCCGTTGCCGACACCACGTACATCGGCGCCCGGCACTCCGCACAGCCTCACCCCCGAACCCGGCGCCCCGGCCCTCCGAGAGCCCCAGCCCCGGCCCCAGCCCCGGCCCCACAAGTCAGCACCTCATACGCCACAATCCCGCACGCCGGCATCCCCCGCACAGGACCTCCGTGCACCGGAATCCCACGCCCCGGCACCCCCTACGCCCACGAGCCAAGCGCAAGCACAGACCGCCGACGGCGCCCCCCGCCCGTCCCTCGCCGCTCCCCGTCCCACCCGACGGGCGCCGCTCGCGTCGGCACGTGCGCTGGACCCGGCCGCCCGGCAACGGGCCACCGGGCAGCAGGCGGAGGACGCGCCCGCAGCAATGCAGCGCTCCGCCGCGTCGGCCGCATCCGCCGGCCCCGCAGCAGTACAGCGTTCAGCCCCGCAGGCCCCCGCACCCGCCGTCCCGCTCCGTCATGTGACGGGTTCGGCGCACCCGGCGAACCCGGCAGCCCCCGCTGACACGGCACGAGCGACGACACCCCGACGAGCCGCGAGCGTCCCCGCCGTAGCCCTGCAGAAACCGGCATCCGCGCCGCCACGGTCACCGATCGCCTCGCCCGCACCGACCCGTACGGTCCGCACCGCGCCGGGCATCCCCAACACCCCCAGCAACCCCAACATGCCCGGCATGCCCACGGTGCAGCGAGCCGGCACTCCTCCCGCAGCTCCCACCACCCTCGGTACCCCGGGCCCGACGACGCCCCCGGCCACAACCCCGGCCCCCCTCCCCACGCCGTCCGCCCAGCCCCTCCGATCCCCCTCAGCCACACCCTCCGGCCACACCCCCACACAAACCTCCCGTCCCATCCAACGCACCGTCACCAACCAATCCACCACTTCCACCGCGACCTCCAACTCCACTTCCACCACCACCTCCACCCCAACAACCCCACCCGCCCCCACCGACCCCACCGACCCCGCCACCCTCGACGCCCTCGCCCGCCGCCTCGTAGCCCCGCTCTCCCGCCTGCTCCGCGCCGAGTTGCGCGGCGACCGCGAGCGCATCGGCCGCCTCCGCGACAACGGCCGCTGACCCACCGCCGACCGGGACCCCGGCCGGGCCGGCCCCTCCAGACCAAAGCCAGACCAAAGCCAGACCAAAAGCCGACCGAACCCAGCCACCGGCCCCGACCCCGCCCCACCACCACTCCACCCGAAAGACCACCCACCATGCCCCAGGCCCTGGACCCCGGTTCCACCGTCTTCTTCAAGCTGACCATCGACGGGCAGGACCTCGGCCTGTTCAACGGCTGTGACGGCCTGGCGTCCGAGGTGGAGGTGGAGCAGCGGCAGGAGGGCGGCAACAACGGTTTCGTCTGGCAGTTGCCGACCCGCGTGACGTTCTCCACGATCCGGCTCACCCGCCCGCTGACCGCCGACACGTCCCGGGTGGCCGCCTGGATCTCGTCCCTGGCCACCGGCATCAGCCGGCCCACCGCGCAGATCGCCGCCCTCCGCGCCGACGGCTCGATCGTCGCGCAGTGGGGGCTGGTGGAGGTGCTGCCGGTGCGCTGGCAGGGGCCGAGCCTGGACCCGGCCAGCCCGGCGGTGGCGACCGAGACGCTGGAGATCGCGCACCACGGATTCACCGACGCGGGAGGTGCGTGAGATGGCCGCACCGACCGGCGGCAAAGCGGGTGCGAGCCTCGTGCGGGCCGCGCTCGCCATTCACCAGCCCCCCACCGACCTCGGCGGCTCCATCGGCGGCCGCATCGGTGAGGTGGAGTTCCAGTTCAATCCGACGCAGCTGCAGCTCGGGCGGGAGGCGGAGTGGCACACCCAGACCGCGGTCGCCTATACGCGGGGCGCCCCGCCCAAGTTCACCGGCACCCGGCCCGCCACGCTCCAGCTGGAAGTGTTCCTGGACGCCTCCGGCACCCCGACCTCCGGCAAGGTGCAGAAGCAGATCGAAATGCTGCTGTCGTGCTGCGAAGTAACGGCGCAGAGCGTCAATTCGAAGCGTCCTTCGCCCCCTTGGGTGCGGTTCTCCTGGGGGTCGTTCAACACGGTGCAGTTCGTGGCGTATGTGACGAGCGTCAACGCCACCTACACCCTCTTCAACCCCACCGGCGAACCGATCCGCGCCACCTGCACGCTGTCCCTCACCGAAGTTGCCATGCCCACCAAGGGCCAGAACCCCACGTCCGGCGCGCTCTCCGCACGCCGTATCCACCGCACGGTCGCGGGCGACTCGCTCGCCTCGCTGGCCTGGCGGGAGTACGGGGACGCGACCCGCTGGCGGCTGATCGCGGAGGCGAACGAGATCGACGATCCGATGCGGCTCCGGCCCGGCACCGAGCTGCTGCTGCCCGCCGCCGACGAAGAAGCTCCCGAAGGCTCTCCGAGCCTGCCCACGACTCCCGAGGCCGCCCGATGACCAGCGAGAACAGCCGATGAGTGAGAAGACGTACACCAGCGTCCTGCACGCCGAGATCGGCGGCACGCCGCTGCCCGACAAACTCGCCACCCTTCTCATCGAGGGCTGGGTGGACGCGAGCGTCAATGTGCCGTCCGCGTTTCAGCTCACCTTCAGTGACACGGGGTCGGACATCCTCAAGACCTTCCCGAAGCTCAAGGTCGGCGCGAAGGCGGTGCTGTCGCCCTTCACGGACGGGCGGCGCGGCACGCCCATGCTGACCGGCGAGGTCACCGCGCTCGAAGTGGACGCGGACGCGAGCGGCAAGTATCTGGTCGTACGGGGCTACGACCCGGGGCACCGGCTGCTGCGCAACCGCCGTGTCGAGGGCTACCCCAACATGACGGCGAGCGACATCGTGCGCCGTATCGCCGGCCTCAACGGGCTCGCCCTCGGCAAGGTGGAGCCCACCCGCACCGTCTACGAGCTCGCCACTCAGCCCAACATCACCGACTGGGACTTCCTGCTCCGCCTCGCCCAGGAGAACGACGCGCATCTCTCCTTCGACCCGAAGGGCAAGCTCCGCTTCGGCAAGCTCACCCCGGCCTCGTCGGCGCCCGCCGACAGCACGCCTGCCGCGCAGAGCCCGTACGTCCTGGAGTTCGGCCACAACGCGATGCACAGCCGGATCGCCGTCACCGCTTCCGGGCAGGTGAACAAGGCGGGCGCGCGCGGCTGGAACATGCGGGCCAAGCGGACGCTGTCCGAGCAGTTCCCGGCCACGACGAGCAAGGACATCGTCGCGGACATCGCGCCCTCGGCGCTCAGCAAGCCGTTCGGGAAGGCCGAACTGACCGCCACGCACACGCCGTTCACCACCCAGGCCCAGGTCACCCATGCCGCGCGGTCGCTCGCCGACGATGTGGCGGGCTCCTTCGCCGAGCTGGAGGTGGCGGTCACCGGCAACCCGGATCTGAAGCCGGGCCAGCCGGTGACGCTCAAGGGCGCCGGTTTCCCCTTCGAGGGGAAGTACACGGCGACCGGTGTGCGCCATGTCTTCGAGTCCGGGCGGCCGTTCACCACCTGGGTGACCGTCTCGGGGCGGCAGTTCCGGTCGCTGTACGGGCTCGCGTCCGGCGGCGCGGAGGCGGCGCCGCCGATGCCGGGCGTGGCCATGGCCCTGGTCAGCAATGCCAAGGACCCGCTGAAGCTGGGCCGGGTCCGGCTGCGCTTTCCCTGGTTGTCGGACACGTACGAGAGCGACTGGTGCCGGGTCGCGCAGCTGGGCGGCGTACGCGGCGGCGGTCTGATCCTTCCCGAGGTGGGCGACGAGGTGCTCGTCGCCTTCGACCGGGGCTCGCTGGAGCATCCGTACGTCCTGGCCGGGCTGTACAACGGCATCGACAGGCCGACGCCCAACACGGACGGGCTGCAGCCGGTGGACCCGACCAGCGGCCGGGTCAACTGGCGCTCCCTCGCCTCGCGCAGCGGTCACACCGTCGAGCTCGTCGACGCCAAGTCCCGTATGAAGAGCGGCATCAGGCTGCAGACCGGCAACGGCAAGCTGACCGTCCACATGGACCAGACGCGCACCCAGGTCACCATCCGCAGCGATGGCTCGGTCTCCATCACCGGGACCCGGAACGTGAGCATCAAGGCGGGCGGCAACCTGTCGCTCACCGCGGGAGGCTCGCTGACCATGAGCGCCGGCGGGGCGGTCGACATCAAGGCGGGCGCGAAGTTCGGCGTCGCGGCGGGCGGTGTGGCGGACATCAACGCGACCGGCGCCATCAGCCTCAAGTCGGCCGGCGCGGTGGCGGTCAACTCGGTCGGCGCGGTCTCCGTCAGCGCGGTCGGCGCGGTGGCCGTCAACGCGGGCGCCGCGGCAGCCATCAACTCGCCTGCCACGGTCACCCTGAACGCGCCGGCCGTCCTGCGCAACGGCATTCCCTTCTAGGGGCATTGAGGAAGTTGAGGGACATGCATCACAAGGGGGTCACCGGACATGAGTGAACAGTTCGTCGGCGCGGGCTGGACCTTTCCGCTGCGTACGGACGCGGGCGGCGGCATCGCGCTGGCCCGCCGCGAGCGCGAGGTCGAGGAGTCGATCCGGCTCGTCCTCGCCACCGCGCCCGGCGAGCGCCCGATGCGGCCGGAGTTCGGCTGCGCCGTCCACGACATGGTGTTCGCGCCGGTCAACGAGGCGACGGCCGGGCGCATCCGCTACGAGGTGCGGTCCTCACTCGACCGCTGGGAGCCGCGGATCGAGGTCCAGGACGTCGAGGTCACCCCGGCGCCCGACGATCCGTCCGTGCTCTTCATCGACGTGCGCTACAGCGTGCGCGGCACCAACAACCCGCGCAGCCTCGTCTTCCCCTTCTATGTGATCCCGTCCACGGAATCCTCCGCCCCTGCGCCCACCGAAAGCGAAGCCTGATGGCCCTGCCCGCACCCCATCTCGACGACCGTCGCTTTCAGCAGTTCGTCGACGACGCCAAGCGCTACATCCAGCAGCGCTGCCCCGAGTGGACCGACCACAATGTCTCGGACCCCGGAGTGACCCTCATCGAGGCCGTCGCCCATATGGCCGACCAGATCGTCTACCGGCTCAACCGGGTCCCGGAGAAGAACCATCTGGCCTTCCTCGACCTGCTGGGCGTCACCCTCTTCCCGCCCTCCGCCGCCCGTGCGGACGTCACCTTCTGGCTCTCCGCCCCGCAGCCGGAGCCGGTCGTGCTGCCCGCGGGGACGGAGGTGGCCACCGGACGGACGGAGACCGAGGAGGCGGTGCTCTTCGCCACCGAGGAGGATCTGACCGTCGTTCCCTGCGAACTGACCGCCGTGCTGCGGCAGGAGGCCGGGACCACCCCCGAGGACTGCAGCCAGGACGTCTTGGGCGGCAGCGACGTCGCCGTCTTCACGGCCGCCCCGCAGCCGGGCGACGCCCTGCTGTTCGGGCTGTCCGCGGCGGTGCCGCGGTGCGCGGCCGTCCTGCAGCTGGACAGCCGGGTGGACGGCGTCGGCGTCGACCCGCGCCAGCCGCCGCTGGTCTGGGAGGCCTGGACCACCGACGGCTGGTCGGAGTGCGAGGTCGAGGAGGACTCCACCGGCGGCCTCAACCGTCCCGGCGAGGTCATCCTGCACATCCCGGTCGCACACACCGTCTCCCGCGTCGGCCGGGCGGACGCAGCCTGGCTGCGCTGCCGGGTCGTCGAGGCCGCGCAGGGCCAGCCGTTCTACAGCGCCTCACCGACCGTACGGGCCGCCTCCGCGTTCACCATCGGGGGCACGACGGCGGTCGCGCACGCCGATGTGGTGCGGGACGAGATGCTCGGCGAGTCGGCCGGTGTGCCCGGCCAGCGGATGCGGCTGGCGCACGCCCCGGTCGTCGCCGACCGCCCGCCGCTGCGGCTGGAGGTCTCGAACGGGGACGGCTGGCAGGAGTGGCAGGTCGTCCCCGACTTCGCGTCCTCCGGTCCGGACGATCTGCACCTCACGCTGGAGGAGTCGACCGGCGAAATCGCCTTCGGTCCGTCGGTGCGCCAACCGGACGGTTCGGTACGGCAGTTCGGGGCGGTACCGCCCAAGGGCGCGATGATCCGCGTTCCGCACTACCGCACCGGCGGCGGGCGGTCGGGCAATGTGGCGCGCGGCGCGATCCAGGCGCTGCGCAGCTCGATCCCGTACGTGGCGCGGGTGGAGAACCGGGAGGCGGCACGCGGCGGGGTCGACGGTGAGACGGTGCAGGAGGCGAAGGTCCGGGCGCCGATCGCGCTGCGTGCGCAGGAGCGGGCCGTGACCGCCCGCGACTACGAGGAACTGGCGCGGCGCGCGGCCCCCGAGGCCGCCCGGATCGCCTGTCTCGCGGTCGACCCCGCCGAGCGCGCGGCACCCGCCGCGCACAGCGCGCCGGGTGCCGACGCCGGCCAGAACACCGGGACCGGTCACGTCGGCGACAACGCCGTCCGGGTCCTGGTCGTCCCCCAGGCCGTCCCCGACCGCGGCGGCCGGCTGCGCTTCGAACAGCTGGTGCCGGGCAAGGAACTCCTGGGCCGGGTCACCCAGTTCCTCGACGACCGCCGCCCGGTGGGCACCCGCCTCGCCGTCGGCCCGCCCTTCTATCAGGGCGTCACGGTCGTCGCGACCCTGCACTCCTTCCGTGCGGCACGGGCCGACCGGGTACGGGCCGAGGCCCTGGACGCGCTCTACGCCTACCTCGACCCGCTGACCGGCGGCGCCCATGGCGACGGCTGGCCGTTCGGCCGCCCGCTGCGCGCCGGTGAGATCTTCGCGGCCCTCCAGCGGGTCCCCGGCGTGGAGCTCGTCGACGAGGTGCTGCTGCACCCCGCCGACCCGCTCACCGGGCGCCGCGGCGACGCCACCGACCGCATCGAACTCGCCGGCTCCGCCCTGCTGTTCCCGTTCGACCACCGCGTCCGCGTGATCGAGGCGCGATGAGGGGCACACCCGCGGGGACGGTCTCCCCGCACCCCCTGGGCGGGCAGCTCCCCGCGGTCTACGCCGACGACGACTTCGCCCAGCGCTTCGTCGAGGGCCTCGATGTCGTCCTCGCGCCCCTCTTCAACGTCCTGGACTGCCTGGAGAGTTACTTCACGCCCGCCCTGGCGCCCGAGGACTTCGTCGACTGGCTGACCACCTGGGTCGGCACCGAACTCGACGGGACGGAACCGCTGGCCACCCGCCGCCGCGCGGTGGCCACGGCGGTCTCGCTGCACCGGGTACGCGGCACCCGGCGCGGTCTGTCGGACGCCGTCCACCTGGCCTTCGGGGTACGCCCGGAGATCATCGAGAGCGGCGGCGCGACCTGGTCCGCGCGCCCGCTCGGCCCCTTCCCGGGCTCGCCGCACCCCGGCCTGCGGGTGACCCTGCGGGTCCCCGATCCGGCCACCGTCGACCGGCACCGGCTGCAGGCCGTGGTCGCCGCGGCCCGCCCCGCACACCTCCCGTTCGCGGCCGAGGTGACCCACCTGTCCACCCCAGAAGGAACCTGACCTATGCCCACCGACCCCACCATCTGCCCCGACTGCGGCTCCCCCGCCCCCAAGGCGGGCCAGTCCTTCTGCGACTCCTGCGGCGCCTTCCTGCGCTGGGACCGGCCGACCGCGCCGTCCTCCACGCAGGAACCGGAACGCACCCCCGCCGCGGCCGACCCGACTCCCCCGGCCCCCGCCGCCGGCCCGGTCAGCTCCGCGGGCCGCCCTGCCGAGGCCGCCACCGGCACACCCGCCCAGGCCCCCGCCACTCCCCCGGCTCCGGCCACCGGGGACGGCGGCGCCCGCCAGGCGGCCGCCGCACAGCAGAACCCCGACGCAGCGCCGACGGCCCCGCTGCCGCCCGCCGCCCCGCACCAGGGGGACGCGGGCCGGCCCCAGCCCGGCCCCACCGGCCAGGCGAACCGGAGCGGGAAGGACGGCCAGGGCACCCCGGCCGCCCCCAACCCCCCGACCGGCGACCAGGGCGTCTCCGAAACCGGCATCCGTGCCCTGCTGGTCCCCGTACCGGGCGCCTCCCCCACGCCGCCGCCCGAGGCCCCGGGCAGCGTGCTGCCGGGCCGCCCCGAGCCGGCCCGTCCGCGGGTCCGTACCCCGCACACCGACCAGCCGGTGGACGGCGCACCCTGCCGGAGCTGCCACACCCTCAACACGCCGGGCCGCCACTTCTGCCGCAGCTGCGCCATCCCCCTCGTCGAGACCACGGCCGAGACCGCCGAGGGCCCGTACGCCGGGGAGCGGCCGCGGCTGAACCGCACCCGCGGCCGCTGGATCGCCCGGGCAATCGTCGCGGCGGTGATCGTGGCCGTCGTCGTCGGGGGCATCTTCGGGGGGCCGCCGGCCGCGCGGGCCATCCAGGACCACTTCGCCAAGCGCATCCCCGTCCCCGCCGCCACCTGGAAGGCCTCACACGCCGGCCCCGGCCACGCCGCGAAGCTCGCCTTCGACACCTACTCCAACACCTGGTGGGGTACGGGCTATTCGGGCAATTCCAACGGCCAGTACCTCCAGGCGGGCTTCGGCCAGCCCACCGACCTGCTCAACGTCCTGATCACGCCCGGGGCTTCCCCCCGGACCCCGCAGGCGACCGACCCGGCCCGTCCGCGCGAGTTCGACCTGATCGTGACCGACTCGGCCGGCAAGCAGTACGTCTCGCACCCCCGGCTCAACGACGGCGGACCCCAGAAGATCGACGTGGCCGTACGGAACGCGGTGAGCGTACGACTCGTGCTGCGCTCCGCCTACGGCACCACGGACGAGAAGCAAGTCGCCATCTCCGAGCTGGAGTTCTTCGGCCACTCTGCGCGGTAACGGGCGGCAAACGGCCCCCGGCCGGGGGCCGTCGGCTGTCACTTGAACTTGAGGGCGCCCACCTTGTCCCACATCCCGGTGTCACCGAAGTGGGATTCCGACTCGCCCGGCGCCAGGGAGAAGCGGGCGCCGTGGTAGTTGGTGTGCTGGTAGAACACGGCCGTGCGCTTGCCGGTGTTCCTGGCGGAGCCGATTTCGTCCAGGCCGGCGGCCGGCAGATTCGGCACGCTGTGGGTGAGGACGGTCTTCCTTCCCTTGAAGTCGGGCTGCTGGTAGAGCGTGACCTTGGCCCGGCCGGGTTTCGGCGTGCCGGAGTCCGCCGGAGCCGCCCCGGCGGAGGCCGGCAGCGCGGAGCAGAGTGTGAGCACGGCAGCGGCGGCGCCCGCAGCGGCGATACGACCCATACGCATGAGGAACTCCTCTGTCTGAAGGTTGATGACCGGGTACTGCTCGGACACGTGACGCGGTGATCCGAACGACGCGAATGATGCGGTTGTTGCGTACCGCCCTACTGGCTCAGGACACGGCGGGCGGCCGCCAGCCAGCGGTCCTTACGGGCCTTCGCCTCGTCCAGACGGCCGGCGTTCTGCTCGATCAGACGGCGCTGGACGCGGATCTCGGCCGCTGACCAGACCTTCACCACCTTGACCGACCGCTGACAGGCCGCATCGGCGCGGGCGGTGGCACGTTCGGCCGGCGTGGGTGCGGACGTCTTCCAGCGCTCGCTGGCGGCGGCGGCCATGGGCTCCTTATAGTCAAAGCCCGCCTTCGCCATACAGGTGTGCCACCGGCGCAGGACCGCGCGCACTTCGGGGGCGCGCCGCGAGGTTTCCAGGGCGGTGCCGGTCAGCTGGTTGAACGCGTGGAAGTCGGGTGGCGCGGTGTCACCGGCGAGTTGGTGCCGGGCGGTCTTGAGGCAGCCGCCCTTGCCCGAGGCGCCGTAGGCCGCGTGCTGCACCTCGGCCGGGAGCGCCTCCCGCTCCTCCCAGGCACGGTTGCGCCGCACCACCGACTGCGGGTCGGGACGCGGGTGATACCCATACCGCAGGGCGTCCGCCTCACCCGCTCCGTAACGGCCGAGATTCGGCGGCTCGATGTCCCGGGCAGCCACCCGAGGCAGCGCCTTCCACTCCATCCCCAGGTCACTCATACACCGACGCATGAGGACGTCCTGGGCGTCCTCCACGAGATGGGTCTCGGCCACGCTCGACGCATAGGCATCCAGGGGCAGTTGGAGCTGCTCGGCCTGCCTGTTTGCGTGCGCCGGCGGGGTTGCGGCGGTGTGGTGACCGGCCGTGGCGCCGTGCTCCACGGCTGTGCAGGCGGTGGCGGTGGTGGTGGCCAGCACAAGCAGTGCGAGCGCGGTGGTGGACCGGGCGCGGGAGGGCGGCATGGGTGCCTCTCGTCGTGCGATACGCGGGGCGCGTGGAAGGGGGCGGTGGCCGGCCGGGGCGGGGTGCGGCCCCCGTGAGCCGCACCCCGCCCGTCAGCGCTTCGCTGCTGACGGACCCGCTGTCAGCGGAACTTGACGGAGCTCGTCTTGTCACCCATGCCGACGTCACCGAAGTGCGGCTCCGACTCACCCGGCGCCAGGGAGAAGCGGGCGCCCGTGTAGCCGGCGTGCTGGTAGAAGGTGACCGTGCGCTTGCCCTGGTTCTTGGCTGAGCTGATGGTGTCGTTCCAGCCGTCCTTCTTCAGGTTCCGCATGTTCTCGGTGAAGGTCGTGTTCCGGTTCTTGTAGCCGCCGTCCTGGTAGACCTTGACCTTCCTCTTGGCCGCGAAGTCCCCGAGGTCTGCGGTGTGGTGCGCAACCACCGCGTGGGACGGGGCGGCGGACGGCTGGGCCTCGATGGCGGAGGCCGGCAGCGCGACGCCGAGCGTGAGTGCGGCAACAGCGGCGCCCACAGCGGCAATGTGACGGATACGCATAGGTGTCCCTTGGCTAGGTGTCACGCACTGCACGTGACGTCGGTGAAGCGCCGCCGGGTCGGCCCCTGCCCCGAAGCGGGGAGGTCCGGCCCGTGCGCTCATGAATCCATGCTGTCCGTCCCCCCGCACCCCCCACTTCCTGCCGCAGAAGCATCCGCCTCCGCCGAGCGGAGGAACGCCGCTTCCGCCCGAAGGCCGATGGAACCTCTGCGGGTGGTGGTAACTGCTCGCGGGGGGGGCGCCGCACCGCTCGCCCGAGCCGGAGGGTCCCGCCCAGAGGCCGGAGGTTCCGCGCGAGGCCGGGGCCGGCGGCAGGTGCGGCCGGGCGGGACATCTCCGGTGGACGGGTCGGCGATTGCCAGGAAGGAGCTACGTGGCGTCGCCCGCTCCCCCGCTCACCCCGGCACGATCAGATCGATCCCATACGCCGCGACCGCCAGGCAAGCACCGAAGCACAGCACGGCCGTCACCGTCGCCACCTTCCGGTGTCGTCCTCGGGGTGCGTCGGGAACGGGATCTCCGTGCCCGGCGCGGGCCCAGGCGGCCAGGCCGAGGGCGAACATCGTGACCACCACCACCGTGATCCCGAGGCTCACGGCGAAGACTCCGGCGAGAGCGCCCCAGTCGATGTCCATTCCGTTCCCTCTTCCGCTTCCTCGTCCTCGGACTCCGCGGACTCCTCGCATTCCTCGATGGCGGCCCGGCCGGTCCGGAGGCCTCAGCCGGCCCGCCCGGCGGTGGGCTGGGGCGTCGGCGCCGGCATCTCGTTGACGTTCTCGGCGCTCACCGGGCGGCGGCGCGAGAGGACGTAAAAGCCCGCGGCGGCGGCCATGGCGACGCAGCCCACCAGGGCCACACCCAGGGTGCCCTGGTCTGCCACCCACGCCGCCACACCGCCCACGACGGCCGCGGCCGGCAGGGTGAGCAGCCACGACACCGCGATCCGGCCGGCGACTCCCCAGCGCACATGTGCCAGCTTGCGGCCCAGGCCGGCGCCGAGGATGCTGCCCGTGCACACCTGGGTGGTCGACAGCGCGAACCCCATGTGCGACGACGCGAGGATCACCGCGGTCGCGCTGGTCTCGGCGGCGAAGCCCTGCGGGGACTGGATGTCGGTGAGTCCCTTGCCCATGGTGCGGATGATGCGCCAGCCGCCCGCGTACGTCCCCAGGGAGATCGCCAGGCCCGCGGTCAGCACCACCCACCACGGCGGGCCCGCGCCGTGGTCGAGTACGCCGCCCGCGATGAGCGCGAGGGTGATGACGCCCATCGTCTTCTGGGCGTCGTTGGTGCCGTGGGCCAGGGCCACCAGGGACGCCGATCCGACCTGTCCCGCGCGAAAGCCCTTCCCGACGGCGCGGGCGGCCGTCCTCCGGGTGATCACGTAGGCGAGGTAGGTGGCCAGCACCGCCACCACACAGGCCATCACCGGCGCGGCCACCGCCGGGATCACGATCTTTTCGACGATCGCGCCGAAGCGCACGGCCGAGCCCCCGGCCCCCACCCACACCGCTCCGATCAGCCCGCCGAAGAGGGCGTGGGACGAACTGGAGGGGAGCCCGAGGAGCCAGGTGACCAGGTTCCACAGAATGGCCCCGATCAACCCGGCGAAAATCATCACCAGGGACACCTGGCCGTCGTTGACGATGCCCCCCGAGATCGTCTTGGCCACTTCCGTGGAGAGGAAGGCCCCGGCCAGATTGAGCACACCCGCGACGGCGACGGCCACCCGCGGGCTCAGCGCACCGGTCGCGATGGAGGTGGCCATCGAGTTGGCGGTGTCATGGAATCCGTTGGTGAAGTCGAATGCCAGAGCCGTGAGGATCACGGCCAGGAGCAGGAACGAGACAGATTCCATCCCGGACCTCCACTACGAGGGCGATCCGGCCGCACGGCCCCCCGACCATGTGGACCGAGTGTGCGAACCGCCGTTCATCTCCACGCTAAGTGCGGCTCCGGGCAACTGCCACGCGGCGGCGGGAGCCACTGGCGGACGGACCTGCCGCGCAGGGCGGGGCCGACCGGGCGGGTCACGGCGGACGAGGCCGGCGAGTCCGCGGCCCGCCTATCCCAAACGGTCCGCCCAGTCCGCCGGAACGCGTCCCGCCGGGCCCGGGGTGGGCTGGTCGGCCGGGTGGCTCTCAGGAGGAGCGAGGGCCGGGCCGGAGGCGTACACCTCGGAGGTGTCGTAGTCGTAGAACCACGCTTCGCCCGGTTCGAAACTGCGGATCAACGGGTGCCCGCTGCCCCGGGCGTGGGCCGTCGCATGCTTGCCGGGCGAGTCGTCGCAGCAGCCGATGTGGCCGCACTGGGCGCAGCGCCGCAGGTGGAACCACCAGCCGCCGCCGGCGTCGCACTCGGCGCAGCCGGTCCCGCCGGGCGGGACGGAGGGGTCGATTCCGTGCGGGGTGGTCATGATGGCTCCTGTGGGGGACGGGGCCGGCCGAGGTCAGCGGCAGGCGGACCGGGAAGCGGGTGTCTCGGGTGGCCCGAGCCGTGCGCGCAGTCGACGACCCCTCCATGGGCATCCCGTCCCCGGTCGCTCACCTTTCCACTCCGGCTCCCGCGCCTGCCCGACCCACCGGCAGGCGTGCGTCAGAGATGTCCATTTTATGAGCGATGACCGGTCGCCGCCCCTCGGTGCCCCGGTGCTCCGCTCACCCCTTCTTGGGCGCCGTCGCCTTCACCGATACCCGGCGGTCCTCGCGCAGTTCGGCGAACAGGCGCTTGGCAGCAGGGAGATCCCACTTCACGGCGCTGCCCTTGGAGGTGCGGAGGCCGAGGCTGGCGACGGGCACGGTGAGGCGCTTGCCGTTGCCCGACGAGACCTTCTGCATGGCCTCGAAGAGGTCGGACACGCCCACCAGGCTCATGTCGTCGTCCACGATCAGGGTGTCCAGGCCGGCGGCGGCCGTGGGGAAGACCGTGGTGGGGTCGAGCAGGACACCTGGGGTGGCGGCCTTGTGGGCCAGCGCCGCCAGGAACTTCTGCTGGTTCTGGCCGCGGCCGAGGTCACCCTGGGCCTCCTGGTGGCGCTGGCGCACGAAGGCGAGTGCGGTGTGGCCGTTGAGGGTGTGGCAGCCCTTGGTCAGGTCGGCGCCGGACTTCTCGTCCTTGATGTTCCGGTCGATGCAGATCGGCACCCCGCCCACCGCGTCCACGATGTTCACGAAGCCGGCGAAGCCGATCTCGGTGTAGTGGTCGATGTGCAGACCGGTGTTGTGCTCGATGGTGCGGCTGAGGAGTTCCGGACCGCCGAGCGAGAAAGCGGCGTTGAGCTTGTTCTTCGAGGCGCGGTAGTGCCTGCCGGTCTCCGGGCGGATGAAGGGCGGGATGGTCACCCACGAGTCGCGCGGGAGGCTCACCATGGTGGTGCCGTGGGCGCCGGTGTGCAGCAGGAGCATCGAGTCGGTGCGGCGGCCCGCGTCCGCCGAGCCGCCGGTGTGCAGGTCCTTGAGCTGCTTCTGGGACAGGCCGGCGCGGCTGTCGGAGCCCACGATCAAATAGTTGGTGCCCTTGCCCAGCGGCGCCCGGCCGGCCAGGTTGTCGAGTTTCACGTCGCGGTCGAGCCGGGTGTCGGCCCAGACGTAGGTGCCGGCGGAGCCCATCAGGAGCGCGGCGCCCAGCACGCCCGCCAGCCGCATGATCCGGCGGCTGCGGGAGGGGGTGCGCGCCGGGGGACGGGTGCTCCGCGTGACGCCGGTGACCCGGCTGCCCGCGCCGTCGGACTCCGTGCGGGTGGGCCCGCCCAGGGGGCCACCGGTGGCGCCCTGGGGGCCGGGCTGCTCGTACGGGTCGAGGCCGCCGTGCGGGCCGAAGCCGTCGTACACCGCGCCGCCGGTGGCGAAGCCGTCGTACACCGCGCCACCGGTGGCGAAGCCGTCCTGTGCCGTGCCGCTGCCGAGGGAGCCGTCGCGCACCATTTCGCCGCCGTACCCGTGGTCCGCTGCGGCCTCGGGCATGGGGGCGTACGTGCGGTGTCCGTACCCGCCGTATCCAGCGTCCGCCGCTTGACCGTCGTACTGGGCGGGGGGCACCGCGTCGTACGAGGACCGCTGCCACACCCGTCCGGTGAGGGCGTGCGTCGACTCCGCTTGGCCGCCGTAGCGGCTTGTGTCGGGGGACCCGTCCAGCCAGTCAGTCATGGGCGCACAGTCTGCATGCTCACGAGCTCTTCACCAAAACTCACTCGATTCTCCACAGAAAGATGGGGTGTTACGTGGCGGATGTCGTTTGTGTGGGCCCGCCCGCAAGCGGAGGCGCCGTCAGCCAGGTGGCACCCGGGTGTGCCCGCCCGGCCGCGGAGGCCGGGCGGGCGCGGAGGCCGGGCGGGCGCACCGACGGGGAGCGTGGCTCCCCTGTCCGGTGATCACCTCGACGTCAGGCTCTGCTGAGCCACCGGCTGGTCGAGCGGCTGCCCGAGCTGCTGGGCCGCGGTGCCCGAGCGCTGCATCCGCTGCCATTTCAGGCGGGTGCCGAGCAGGAAGGCCACCACGGACTGGATGACGACGAGGTACATCAGTTGCCGGTAGACCAGGAGCTGGAACGGCATCGCCCACAGCGCCCGCACCTTCTCCCCGTCCAGCCGCAGCGCGTACCCCGCACAGACGAGCTGGAGGGCCAGGAAGGCGAGCCACACACCGGCCGACTCCACGGGCCCCAGGAACAGCGCCCCGTACAGCGCGAAGACGTCGACGATCGGCGCCAGCAACGGCAACGCGACCTGGAACAGGGCGAGATAGCTCAGCCCGCGGCGGCCGAAGCGTCCGGCCGGGCCCACCTCGAACACCGCCCGGCGGTGCTTCCACATGGCCTGGATGGTGCCGTAACACCATCGGTAGCGCTGCCGCCAGAGCTGGCTCAGCGAGGTGGGGACCTCGGTCCAGGCAACGGCGGACTCCTCGTAGACCACCCGCCAGCCGGCCTGCCACAACGCCATCGTCAGATCGGTGTCCTCGGCGAGGGTGTCCTCGCTGACCCCGCCGACGCCGATCAGCGCGTCCCGGCGGAAGGCACCGATGGCTCCGGGGACGGTCGGCATGCATTCGAGGACCTCGAACATCCGGCGGTCGAGGTTGAACCCGAAGACGTACTCCAGGTGCTGCCAGCGCCCCAGCAGCCGACTACGGTTGCCGACCTTGGTGTTGCCGCTGACGGCGCCGATGGCCGGGTGGGCCAGCGGCTGGATGAGCCGCTGGATGGCGTCCGGTTCAAAGACCGTGTCGGCGTCGACCATCACCACGATGTCGTGCCGGGCGTGTGCCAGACCGGTGTTGAGTGCGGCGGCCTTGCCCGCGTTGGTCTGCCGGATCACCGTCACACGGGCGTCGTCGATCCAGGTGGCGAGGTCCGCCGTGTTGTCCGTCGACCCGTCGTCGATCACGATGATCTGCATTGCCCGGTGGGTGGAGCGGAGCAGCGAGCGGACGGTGCCTTCGATGCCCGCCTCCTCGTTGTAGGCGGGGACCAGCACGGTCACCGGGTCGGTCACCTCCCGCAGCCAGGGCGAGCCGGGCCGGAACCGGGTCAGCCGCCGCACGTGGGTACGGGCGAAGAAGACCAGCATCGCCAGGCGCAGCGCGCCCATGGTGCCGGCGATGGCCAGCACCCAGCCCATCCCGCTGACGAAGGTGTGCCCGAGGTACTTGGCCCAGATCAGGGCACTGCCGGCCCAGCGCTCCAGAGTGGAGACCGGCCGCTCGGCAGCGGGGAGGCCGGTGCCCTCGGTGACCGTGGTGAATTTCCTGACCTGTGGGTTCCTGAGCAGTTTTTCCGTTTCGTGGTATGCGGTGTCGTTCTGCTGGAGTTGCCGGATCGTTCCCTGTGCCGGCTTGCGGAACCACCGGTCGGCGGCGACGAGCGTGTAGCCCTCCGCGCCGGCCTTCCGGGCCGCCTGCCACTCGGCGCCGCACATCGTGTCCACCTCGGTGACCAGCGGCAGCCGCAGCAGTGTGGTGTGGATGCCGGCGGCCCCGGCCAGCGACTTCTGGGTGAGCGAGAGCTCCAGGGGGGCGCGCAGCGGCGAGGCCGACCCCATGGCGGCGCCGGTGTAGGTGTTGGAGCCGATCTCATGGCCCTCGGCGTGGATACGGCGGACGAGGTCGGGGTACCGGGCCGCACGGGAGCCGTTGAGGAAGAACGTGGCGTGGGCGTGGTGCTTGCGCAGCAGCTTCAGCAGCCGCGGGGTCCATACGGGGTCCGGGCCGCCGTCGTAGGTGAGCGCCACGGTGCGGGCGGGCACCCTGGACGAGGTCACCTTGTCACCGCGGAATTTCAGCACCGGGCCGCCCTTCGCCACGGCCGACGGCACGGGGGTGGTGCAGGGCTTGCGGTCCTTGGCGGCGTCGACCTCGTGGTTGGTCCAGCCCTCGAAGAACAGAGCGCCGAACATCACGGGGAGGACGAGGAGCAGCAGCAGCCAGTGGCCGCGGGGGTCACGGGACTGCCGGTGCCGGGCCCGGTTGGAGCGGCGCCTCACATCGCCTCCGGAGCGGCGGGGGCCGGCGCCGCGGGGGCGTCCGTACGATCGGCCCTTGGGCCGACGACTATCCGGTACGAGGTCGCTGCGACGGCTATGGCCTGTCTCCGCAGGGCCGACCCGCCCCGGGCGCAAACATCGGCGGACGGTCGCTCATAGCGCCTTTTCTGGCTCCTCTGCCGTTTTCTATCCGGTCTTGCATGCCGTTTGACCTCACACATGGGGCGCGAGTGTACTCATGACCCGGCTCGGGTAACGCACTGCCGAGCCTATCCACCCGTTTTTCGGCACGGGTGTAACACTTTGGCGCGCGACGGCGCAGAAGGGCGTAGAGCACCGCTGCAACTACCATGGCGACCTCCCCGTAAACGTTCTTCCGCTGCGGCCGGCCCCCTCCGGCGAATCAGCTGAACACTGGCCGCCCGTTTCATTTGCCGAGCCGCCACCGCATGGTGTCGACTCCTGCCCTGCGAGCAGTTCCGCCGAGCCCTGGCCCAGCGAAGGCGAACCGCCTTCGGATTTCACCGGTAGCCGCCAGAGCCCGCCGGAGGCACTTCTCACGTGCGTTGCTTCTCGGATGTGTGACGCGCTATGCCCCTTGAAGCACCGGAATGGGGGCGAGTGACGCGATATACCGGCACCCGACCCTCCTGCTCCGCTCGCCGAAACGCTCCGCACGGCCCGGCCACGGCGCCGGGTGCCCGGTCGTACCGATTGGCGGTCTGCATCAGGAGCCCTGCGATGCGGGCAACTTGGTCCCGAAATGGGACATCCAGACGGGGATCGCGAGGGGAATTACGTAATTCGCCATGCGAGCGAAGACAAGTACCTCGATGCGACTTCGGAGGGGACCACGGACGGGTCGGACGTGACCCTTTACGAATGCGCACTCGATCACTGCTTCCGAACGAAATCAGTACTGGTGCTTCTGCAACCACGGCTCCCAACCGCTCAGCACTGAACAGAAGCAGGCCCTCGATGACATGGCCACGCGATACACCCTGAAGCAGATCAGCGACAAGTCGCCCGTCATCAGGGATTACACATACGCGCACATCCGACTCCCCCGCAAAGCCGAATTCTTTCCGGCGAGTGAGTGGCTATCAGGCCAACGACTCAAAGGGAACCCCCGTACACCTGCACCATGACACTCGGCCCAGACCGCAACCTCCGGTGACAGAGCCTGCTTTTCGGCTCGACGCACAAGCCCCCGGTCATTCTCCTTCCGGGCCGGGGTCCGTGGCCTGCCTGGTATCGCGCTGGAACGCGGCCGGGGTCCGGGCGGCCCGTTCCGCTGAGACGGGCGGCTGAAAGGCCTGGCTCTGCGGCCTTCGCCCTGCAGTTCGACGCGGGCCGGGCCACCACACTGCGTCTGGCGGAGGCCGGTGTGCGCCCGTACGAACTCAGCGCCGTCTTCGTCACCCATGTACACAGCGACCACGTCACGGACCTGCCCGACCTCACCATGGCCCGCTGGGTGCAGAGCGCCGTCTTCCCGGCCGGGCCGCTGCCCGTGTCGCCGTCAGTGGCCGGGCGGACGCATGCCCGAGACGCGCGAGCACGACACAGGACTGAGATAGTCATCAGAAGTGTGGCCGGTTATGATTTCAGTCATGGTGACAGCTCAGCAGCCGATGAACCGACTCGACCGACGCAAGGCCCGGACCCGTCAGGCGCTCCTCGACGCGGCCCGCGCCTTCCTCGCCGAACACGGCATGGCGGAGGTCAGCATCCAGGACCTCACCGAAGCCGCAGACGTCGGCTTCGGCTCCTTCTACAACCACTTCACCAGCAAGCAGGAGCTGTTCCACGCGGCCATCGCCGATGTACTCGAGGAGCACGGCCAGCTCCTCGACGAGGTCACCGCCGACATCGAGGACCCGGCCGAGATCTTCGCCGCCTCGGTACGCAAGACCGCTCGGATGATCTGGACACACCCGCAGATCGCCCGCATTCTCGCGCAGACCGGCATGTCCTATCTGGCGTCGGAGGAAGGCCTGGCCCCCCGGGCGCTGCGGGACATCCGGCGCGGCATCGAGGCCGGCCGTTTCCACATCGACAACCCCTACGTCGCCCTCGCCACCACCGCCGGCTCCCTGTGCGCCCTGATCAACCTCTGGGTCACCGACCCCGACGTCGTGGACGAGGCCGCCTGCGACGAACTCACCGAGCAGGTTCTGCGCATGCTCGGCATGCCGCGCCGCTCCGCCCACGCGATCGTCAACCGCCCTCTCCCCCGGAGCTGAGGCAGGCCCCCCGGCGGACCCGCCACGGATCACGTCCGCGGCCCCTTGGCGCAAAACGGCTGCCGTCCGGTTCGTTCCAGAAGTACAGCGGCATGGACGGCATGGGGCGGGTGACGACCAACTCGCCGACCTGGTCCGTGACCGCGTGGCCTTCGTCGTCGTATGCGGACAGTGCCACGCCCAGCTGAGGTGCCGACAGCTCTCCGGCCCGGACCGGGGTGGTGGGCGCGCACCCCGCGACAGCGGAGACGACATCCGTGCCGCCGCTGAGGGAGGCGAGCTGGACGCGGTCACCGACATGGTCGCGCACCCATGGGTACGCGGTGGCGGGTACAGCGGACCCGGTGCAGCCGACGGCGCGGAGCCACGACAGGTCGTGGACGGACGGGTCGATGCCGAACTTGGCCATGCCGAGCAGGTATTGAGGGCTGGTGCCGAAGACGGTGACCCGGTGGCGCGCAGCCAGCTCCCACAGGACGTCCCGGCGGGCCGACGGGGCGGGGCTGCCGTCGTAGGTGCAGGTGGTGGCGCCGGTGAGGAGCGCGGAGGCGACCAGGTTCCACATCATCCAGTGGGTGGTCGTGTACCACAGGAAGCGGTCACCGGGGCCGAGGTCGGAGTGCAGACCGAGAACCTTGAGGTGTTCCAGCAGGACACCGCCGTGGCCATGGACGATGCCCTTGGGCAGGCGGTGGTGCCGGAGGAGAAGACGACCCACAGCGGGTGGCCGAAGGGCACCGGTGTGCAGGCGAGGCGTGGTCGCTCCAGGGAACCAGCGGGCGCCGGGCATCATCTCCTCGGCCAGCACTCGCCGGTACGGCGTGACGGCCTCGATGGCGAAGTACTCCCAGATCGCGCCCCCAGAAACCCTCGATGTCCGTAACCGACCATCGGTGGAGGGCGGCGTAGGCGGTGTGGTCCTCGCCGGCCTCGGCGCCCCGGCTCCGGGCGACCCGACGGCCGAAGTCCGCGATGCGGCTCCGCCCGGCGGTCAGCGGGTCGGGAGGCAGGAACGGGTACGGAGTGGTGTGCGGGGCGGTCATCGCATGGCGCTCCTTACTGATCGTGCAGCGGGACAATCGGTGCGCCCGGCGGGGCCGGACGGTGCGTGGTGCACAGCAGCGGTGCCCAGTCCGCGGTCTGTGTGAAGGCACTGCCGCCCGCGGGAAGGACGTCCAGGACGACGCGGTCGGGCCGCAGCAGGACGGCGTCCGCCCGGCCGCCACGGAGCCAGGCGCCGAGAGTCCCGTCGTCGCCCAGGCCGTCCGTGCGGATGATGCGTGCCCCGAGCCCTTCGGCCACCGCCCGAGCCGACGGGGGCGGGGGGCCGGCGGTCAGGACGCCGAAGGAGTCCTCCAGCACGTCGTCGAGGCGGACTCGACCGCCGTCGACGGTGACCCAGGGCTGCGGACAGTACGTGCCGGCCAGAAGGCGGCGCGCACCGCCCGGCCGCCTGGAGCGGCGTACCAGCGGCCCCGGGACGAGGGCGGGACTGAAGTCGCGGCCGACCATCGCCGTCATGCCAGGAATACGGCAGGCCGTGCCCACCAGGGCCCGGCGCAGCGCGGCGGCCCGGTCCTGCCCGCCGGTCATGGCCCAGCCCATCGCCCTGGCGAGGCGGATCATGTGACGGGCGTGCGGCTTGCGTTCGCTCTCGTACGTGTCCAACAGCGCTTCGCCGGAACGCCGTTGGAGGACGCGGGCAAGCTTCCAGGCGAGGTTGTGGGCGTCGCGCAGGCCCGCGCACAAGCCCTGCCCCACGAAGGGCGGGGTGAGGTGGGCAGCGTCGCCGAGCAGGAAGACACGGCCGCGGCGCCACCGGTCGGCGACGCGGGCCCGGAAGGTGTACCGCGCCTGCCGGACGACCTCGAAGTCGCCGTGCGGGGCGTCCGTCCAAGGGGCGATCAGTTCACGCACCCGCTCGGTGTCCAGCGCATCGCCGTCCCGCAGCCGGAACTCCCAGCGGTAGCGGTCCTCGCTGATGCGCATGAACGTCGCGGGCCGCCTCGGGTCGCACACCTGGTCAACGCCCTCCCAGCACCGGACGTCGGCGCGGGTGCGGACATCGATGACGGTCCAGCGCTCTTCGAAGCGAAGGTCCTCCCACGCGGCTCCGACAGCGTCCCGGGTGAGGCTGCCCGCGCCGTCACAGCCGAGGACGGCATCGGCCCAGAGGTACTCCGGCTCGCCGCCGTCGCGGCGGAAGGCGACCCGGGCCCCGTCGGCGTTCTGCTCGATGGCGACAACCTCCGCCCCGCCCCACAGCTCGCACTCCGGGCGGCGGGCCAGAGCGTCGCGCAGCAGCCGCTCCAGCTCGGGCTGGTCGAACATGCTGGTCTGCGGAAAGCCGTGCAGGCCGTGCGGGGAGCGCGGGAATTCGGCGATCACGCGATGCCGGGCGTCGAGCAGCCGCAGTCCCCTGGCAGGGCGGGCAAGGGCGGCGAACTCCTCCTGGACGCCCGCCGACTGGAGTATCCGCCGGACCTCGTCGTCGGCCGCAACGGCCCGCGGCAACGGGTAGACGTCCTGGTGGCGTTCGAGGACGACGGCGCGGACCCCGTGCCGGGCGAGCAGAAGAGCCGCCGTGACCCCGACGGGCCCCGCACCGACGATCACCACCGGTACCCGGTTCACGGCGCTCACTCGGCTCCCGTCACGGCGGTGCGCTGCTCGCCGAGATCGATCCGGCCGTCCGGTGTGGCGACGGTGGCGGTCACGACGTCGCCCTCGCGCAGATAGCGCGGATTCCTGGACTGGCTCCTGAAGAACGCCTTCCATTTCACGGCGGGCGGCAGCAGCGCGCTGATCTTCTCAACGGCCTTGGGCGGGGCCTTGAGGGCCGTGCCGCCGGGGGTGCCGGTCAGCAGCAGGTCACCCGGCCCGAGGGGCTGGAAGCGGGCCAGCAGCGTGAGCGCCTGCGCCGGGTGGACGATCATGTCCGCCAGCGTGCGGTCCTGGCGCGGTACGCGGTTCACCGACAGCTTCAGCCGCAGGTCCAGGAGACGGGTGAAGTCCACCGCATCCAGCAGGGCCAGGTACGGCCCGGTCGGCGTGAAGGTCGGGTACGACTTGCTCTCGTAGAACTGGGTCTTCGTCAGCTGTACGTCACGTGCGCTGACGTCGTTGGCGACCACGAGCCCGGCGACGAACGCCGGCAGGCCCTCCTCCCCGACCACGGTGCCGACCGGCAGCGGCGCCCCGATGACGAGGCCGAGTTCGACCTCGTAGTCCAGGAGCTTGACGTGGGCGGGGCGGACGATGGCGTCTTCCGGCCCGCTGAGCGAAGCCGACGCCTTGCGGAAGAAGGTGGGCGGTATGGCTCCGGTGAAGCCTGAATCCCGGGCGTGGCTACGGTAGTTGACCATCTGGGCGACGACGCGGCACGGGTTGGTGACCGGGGAGAGGGGCGTCAGTTCCGCCACCGGCACCCCCTCCTCCGGGGACCGGGCGGCCTCGCCCACGGCAGTGCGGTCGGCGAGGATTTCGGCGGTCGTGACGGCCTTGGTGGGGACGGGGACCGCCCGGTCACCGCGGACGACCCACCAGCCGTCGGCGGTGCGCAGGATGTTGGTGCTCATGAGTTCATCGCTTTCAGCAGGCCCAGCAGACGCGCCGGGTCGAGTTCGTTGTCACCACGCAGGGCCTGGATGACGTCGCGGGCCCGGGCCGGAGAGGGGCTGGTGCCGAGGAAGTCACGGGTGGCCGCGGGCCCCCACTGGACCAGGCCGCTCGCCGTCAGGGGCGCCCAGCCCGGCTCGACATCGCAGGAGAAAAGGTCGCCGTCGGCGAAGTGCTCCAGCAGGAAGCGGTCGGGGTCGCGCCAGTAGTCGAAAAGCTGGCTGCCCTGGATGTGGCGGCCGATCCCCCAGCTGCGCCGATAGCCGCGCTCGGCGAGGTACTCACCACCGGCCGCGATCGCGTCCAGGTCGGCGACCTGATAGGCGGAGTGCACGTACCCGGCGCCCGGCCCCAGGTGCATGGCCAGGGTGTGGTGATCCACGGCCAGGCTGCCCTGGTCACAGCGGATGAACGCCATCGTCGGGCCCCGGTCGCGCTGGCCGTCCAGGAACAGGAAGTCGGAGACGATCATCCCGAGTGTGTCCAGGTACCACTGCAGCGCTCGGGCAAACACCCTTGTCTCCAGCACCACATGCCCCAGGCGCTGGATCCGGTCTTGATGACACCGTCCGCGATGTCCTTGGCGGCCTGGTGTCCTCTGGCAAGGCGGTCTCGCACGTTTTTCACGAGCTGGTCGAAGTTGGCCGGGGATGTGCCGAAGTACCCGGCGCTGTACTGCTGCCCGGTCCACTCCTTGCCGACGGCGGTACAGCTGGCCAGGCTGACACCGGTCTCCTCCTGAAATTCGCGGAGCGCGCCGGCCTCGGGCTTTTCCTTGGCCTTGCGTTCGCCGCCGGGCAGGGCCCGCTTCCCTCCGCATTTCTCCTTCGTGAGATCGATGCCTTTCGGGTATACGTCCCCGCCTTTCGCCGAGTTGAAGAAGAACGCCCGCTCGTTCTTCGTGGCGAGGAGGAACCGCCCCTTCCCGTCGTGAAGAACGGCGTATGCGTATTTTTTCGCCACGGTGACCTCCGGGGATGAACGGCGGGACAGCGCCCGCGTCGTCATCGCAGTCGCAGTCGCACCTGTGCGTCACCGTCACGATCACACAGCCGTCCAGGCCCAGCAATTGCACGGACCGGTCCGCGTCGGCAGGCGCCTCCAAGGGCCGATCCTGATGACCAACAGACCCCTGACCATCGGGAATGGAGCATTACAACCAGAGACTCAGAATTCCGCAACCGGAATGCGGAAAAAATGCGTTACACGGATGAAAAATCGTTCATGCGGGTCGGCTGCTTTGCTGCGGCCATGAGACCGTTCTAACGTCGAGTCCACGCACGAGGAAGTGTCGGCAGAATTTGCGAACCCAAGGAGGAAACCGTCGTGACGACCATGACCAAGAAAGTCATGATTCTTGAGACAGCCGATCCGGATGAGGCTGCTCACAACGCGAAGATCACGTTCAGCGGAAGCGAGCTGGGCTCCACGCAAAAGGCAGTGTTTATTTTCGCTGGAAAAGAAACCCCGACCGAGTGCACCCCGGTCCCCGGCAGCACCACTCAAGCCACAGCAAATGTCCCCAATGCCCTTCCCTACGGCGGCGGTCAGGTTTACCTGGAGGGAACCCACGACAGACGAAGCAACACTGTGACGTTCGACGTCCTCAAGAGCTAGGTGCGTTGTCCGGAGAAGAGGTTGGTGACCGGCTGGCTGGGGTGTGACCGCTGATTCCGGTGTGGGGTCGGTGGTAGTTGTGTATCAGTCCAGCCAGTCGGGGAAAGCTGCCTGTCGTTCGGCGTCTGAGGTGTAGGGCTGTTGGTAGGCCCAATCGTCGGATGCCCAGGTCGCGGCAGGTGTGGCGCCAGGTGTCCTTGGTGTAGGCCCAGGCATTGTCGGTCAGGACACGTTCGATGGTGACGCCGCATCGTTCGGCGGCCCGGCGCGGCGGCCAGCCGTCGTCGACGATGCACCGGGCCAGGCGCAGCCTGCCGGTCGGCATCAGCGGGGCGTTACGGTGGATCACGAGGGCCTCCTGGCAGCGGGTGCAGACTTCGCAATCCACACCCAAACCAGAGGGCCCTCGCCTCTTTCAAGGACCAGCCGCGGCATGTCGGCTGTCACCAACGTCCCGGGACAGCACACCTACTAGGGCTGCGCCGGGCGGATCTGCAGCGCCTTCACACCACTTGCCGTGGCAACAAGGAGGGTGCCGTCGGGGGAAAGGTCCATTCCCGTGAAGGGCGTGGCGGAGACCAGAGCCGTGACGATCTTCTCGTCACCCTGCTGCTCGCCGCGACGCCAGACGCGTACGTAGTCAGCGCCGCGGCTGAATCCGAGCGTCCCCGTGGCGCGCTCGTCATCCGAGGGGCGCAGGATCCGGGCCGGATCGGCATCGATGACGGAGCCGGTGGCGAGGTCCTGCACCAGCACGGCAGGGGCCGTGGGATCGTCGGCCTTCAACGGGCTGGAACCCGGGGTGCCGTGAGGCACCGCGCTCACGGTGACCGCGAGCGGGGCCGGCTCCGGAGATTCCGGCTTCGCAGGAGCCTTGGCGGCGCTGTCCGACGCGGCCGCGGACGGGAGCAGTTTGCCGACGGTCACGGCGTCGACCCCGGCGACCGGTACGCTCCACAGGGTGTGCCAGGGAAGCTCGGGCACCATGCGGCGCAACGCCGCCGCGTACTCCGGCAGTCCGTCTTCGACGAATGCGGTCTCCAGGAGCGCCGCTCGAAGGACGGCGGGTGCCTGGGTGCGGGTGAGCAGCGGGGCCGTACGCAGATATGTGCGCGCCGGTGCGTCCAACTGCTCCGGGGGTACGGCCTCCACCGCGGCGCGCAACCGCACCGGCTCGGCGTGGGCGAACAGGCCGGGATCGGTGAGGAGCCGGGGGAGCAGACCGGCCTCCAGGGTGTGTCCCGCGATGTGATCGCGAACGTACGCCCCTGCCTGCGCCCAGTCCTGGTGAGGTACGGCCTCCAGCAACTCCATGGCGATACGTGCCTGAGCCCCCGGGACATCCGGAATGCCTGCCCGAACGGCCTCGCCGATGCCCGGGTGCTGCAGTCCCAGGAGCGTCCGCTCGTCCTCCGGGATGCCTTCGCCGGCCCTCTCGATGGGGCGGATGAAGGGGGCGACGAGCAGCATGCTCCGCGCCATGTCCTCGCTCATGTCCCGCTCGGCGACTGCGGAGGCGAGCGGGGTCAGCAGGTGCACGGGCAGCCCGTCGCCCTCGGCAAGGGCGAGGGGCGCGAGGATCTGCCGCAGGGTGCGGGGATGGGTGTCAAGTCGCTCGGCGTGCAGATCGAGCACTTCACCGACGCTGCCCGGCAGTTGGCGCGCATCCGCCGGGTCGAACCCCTCCGGGTGCATCAGGATCGACTGCACGGCGAGATGCACGGTCAGACGGCTGCCCGCACCGTCTCCGGCGCTCCGGGTGATCGCCCCGGCGAGCGCGCGTCGAGCGTCGGGCTCGGTCGTGAACGGCAGCTCCGGAGCGCCGAACTGCGGGTTGAGCAGCGCCTCGGCCTGCAGCACAAGCCCTTCGGGGTCGGCCCACTCGGGTGCGTCGAGGTCGATGATCCGGGCCGCGCCGGGCGGCAGGCTCTCGGCGAGCTCGACGGCGAACTCCCGGGGCACGTCGGCGAGAAGGCGTAGGGACTCGACGGCGGCGAGGGGCTTCAGCACGTCCCGCACCAGGCGCGCGGGCTCACCTGTCCCCCGCACCGGACCGGCCCGATCCACATCCGGCACCACGATCGTCACCGGCCGCCCGGACAACGGGAGTTGAGCGAGTTCGGGGAAGATGTCGGCGGTGCGGGTGGCGGACAGCTCGTAGTGATCGGCGAGCAGCCACAGGGTCTGTGCCGCCGTCAGCCCGGCGACGCTCGGCACCGCGGGTGCGGGCAAGTCCACAGGCACGGTCGCCGGATCGAGCGCGTCCAGCTCGACCCCCTTCCGGTACTCCGGGTCGCAGAGCATCAGGAACCCCGTGAGCAGCCGCGAACACCCGGTGCCCGGACTTCCGGTCAGGATGACGACCCGAGGCGCACCCGCCCGCTCCATCCGCCAGGCGGTGAGCGCGCGCAGCGCGGCATTGCGCCCCCCGATGTAGGGGTGGGGCTCATAGGCCTTGGTCTGCTCTGGGGCCTGGGTCGGGCTGGTCATTGTCTCCCCGTTGTCCTGTCCGTCCGGCACCGTCAAGTCGATGTTGACCGTACGCCGTTCATCCTAAGGTGTGTCTGCAGAGTCCCGTCGGGAGAATGGTTGCCGAACCCTCAACACGAGTCTCATGTCCCCGATCGAAAAACCCGTCGCTCCCGCCCCTGAAGCATCGCCCGCCAGTCAACTGCCCGAAAGATGGACCCGAGATCGCCCCCCGGGGGTGGCTCCTGGGGGTCAACGGCTCGCGTCACGGCACCTGGCCCTCCGGGATGTGCCGTGAAGCCGGGGGATTCCTCGTCCACCGACTCAGGCCCGGGCTTCGCCCCACCAGCCCCGATCGCATCCAGACATTCCAACCCGCACCCCGCGAGACGCTGGCCACAGTCGCCGAGCAGATCGCCTTCGAAGAGCAGTGGAGCCAGTACCTGTGACCACCCCGTTCCGCCCTGCGCCCGCCGTTCCCCCTGTCACCGAGGCTTTGCGCGCCCAGGCCGCACAACAGCGCGACGGCTACGTGTACGCGATCGACCCGTACTTCGACCCCAACGGCGCCGTCCCCCCGTACGGCATCGTCGGCGGCTGGTCCGTCGACAGCTCCGGCCAACTCGTTTCCTTCACGCACAACCCGAACTACCGCCCGTCGCCGATGGCGTTGGAGTTCCCGCCCCCTGTCACCGCCCTGGACGGCGCCCTGCAGCGCGCCGTCACCGGTTATGGCAGCGAGCAGGAACTCCTCGCGGCCTTCCGCGACGCCACGCTCATCCTGTTCGGCCAGGAGGGGCAGACCGGCCTCTACACCCTCGCCGAGGACGACGGCAGCCGCTACATCCCGGCCTTCACCCACCCCACCCACCTCCCCGACACCTGGCACCAGTGGCAACAGACCACCGGCCATCACCTCGCCGCCACCGGCCTCCCGGTCCGCCTCAACCCCGGCCACCGCATCAGCCTGACCATCCCGGGCAAGGCCGGAATCAAGCCGTAGCGAAAACGCCGGCCCCAACTCGTCGTCTTCCACCTCGCCCTACGGCCTCCCCGAGGCCGTCGTGAATGCCCCGCTGCTCGCCGCCGGCCTGCTCGCGGCACGCGGCCGCCGACGCCGCACGGCCCCGTGACAGTCCGCCATGGGCGCCAAGGGTCCCCGCACCCCGGAGCGCGGTGCCGGGGCCCTCACCGAGGTCTTCTCGGCAACGTGACAGCTGCGGACCGTGACGATCGGCCCGGCAGGAGTGCGCTACGCACTCACCCCGAGTGGACTCATCAAGATCACGATGGACCGGTACGGCCACCCCACCCCCGACGGCAGCGGGCGCTGCCGTCAGTCACCAAGGCCACCTTCGGGATGCACATGCTCAGCGGATTCCCAGCTCCGCCAGCACCCGGCGCTGCGTCGGTGACGGCTTGGCCGGGAAGTACAGATAGCAGACGCCGCCGCTGCCGCCGACGACCTTGCCCTCGGCGTTCTTGCGCTTCGTCCGCAGCCAGATGTTCTCGAACTGGCGGCGCTTGTAGACGCGTCGGACTGCCGCATTGTCGTGTGAGGCCGGGTCGTTGGCGATGACGTCGCCGTCCTCGGTGAAGCCTACGACGGTCATCAGATGGCCGGCGGTGCCGTAGCCCGCGCCGTCGAGTTCGGTCTTCAGGAAGGACTGGGAGGTGATGACCGGGAGGCCGGCGTGGATGAGGTGTTCGACGTCCGTGAGGGAGGAGAGGCGGGTGACGACGCCCTGCAGATCGCGGTAGGTGGCGGCATAGGCTGCGTTGAAGGGCCAGTTGCCGCAGCCCTCGTACTGGTAGTCGAAGGTGTGGCGGGCGGCGTGGCAGACCTGGGGGTCGGCGTAGTCGGGGTTGACCCAGGCCAGCTGCTCGCGGGTGGGCTTGCGGCCCCAGGACTCGATGATCATCTGGGAGGAGGTGGGGCTGCACCAGGCCTCGCCCCCGTTGTCGTACTCGGGGTACTGCCCCTTGTGGATCTCCTGCGAGTAGCGCGGGACGACCAGTTCGCGGCCGACCCGGCCGGGGCTGGACGCCGGCACCTCGAAGCGGTCGGGGAGGTCCGAGCCCATGGCGCCCAGTCGCCAGACGGTGGGGGTGAGGGCGGTGCCGGGCCTGCGGTGGAGGGTGACGCGCAGTTCGTACGCGGTGAGGCGGAGGCCGCTCGCGGGCTCATCGATGGCGAAGGTGTCGGTGGAGATGCTGCTCCGGCCGTCCTTCTGGCCGTCGACGGAGGTGCGCCGGATGTCGGTGTCGCCGTCGCCGGCGGTCCAGCGGCCCATCACGTACCAGGGGGTGCGGCCGCCGTCGGAGTAGGTGCCGCGCAGTTCGACGCCGATCCACGTACCGGGCGGGGTGTGGGCGTTCCAGGACGCGACGGCCTCGGTGGCCGGGACCTTGAGGGCGTGCGCCGGGGACGTCCAGACGGCGTACTCCCAGGCGGTGGTCCGGCCGGTGTGCGGGTCCTTGTAGTCGACGGTGCCGGCCGGGCGGACGAGGCGGATGCCGGGCCGGGCGCCGTGCGCGATGCCGGTGCCGCGGGCGCGGCCCTCGTTCCAGTCGGCGGTGGTGGTCCAGGCGTGATAGTCCACGAGGCTCTTCGGTCGGCGCGCGGCGGCTTCCGGGATGGCGGCGGCCTCGGGCGCGGGGTGCGTACGGGAGGTGTCGGCGGCCTGCGCCGAGGGGGTGGCGGCGCCCGCCGCGGCGGCGAGCGCGGCTGCCAGGACGGTGCGCCGGGGTGCGGAGCTGGTCATGGTGTGGTCCCCCAGTGGGATGCAGAGGAGCGGGTGCGAGCGGTCGGGCCGGGCTGCGGGCGGCTGAGCAGTGGCTCAACTATTGCCGTTCCGGGCCTGCTGCGGAAGGCGGTGCGGGGCGCGTCGCGGCAGCAATATTGGTGTGGACCAGTGGCGCCGGAGCGGCCGGAACCGGGGGCGTACGCTGGCGCAATGGACCGTGATCTCGCCCCGCTGGCCGCTCGGCTGCGCACCGCGCCGCCCTCCTGCGGTCCGGTGCGGCTGGTCGCGGTGGACGGGCACGCGGGGTCGGGCAAGAGCACCTTCGCCGGGCGGCTGGCCGCCGCGCTGGACGGGGTGCCGGTGGTGCACACCGACGACCTCGCCACCCACGAGGAGCTCTTCGCCTGGAGCGAGCGGTTCGGCACCCAGATCCTCGGGCCGCTGTCCCGGGGCGAGACGGCGCACTACGGCGTCTACGACTGGGTGCGCGGCGCCTTCACCGAGGAGCGTGCGCTGGCACCCGCGCCACTGGTCCTGGTCGAAGGGGTGGGCGCGGGGCGGCGGGCGCTGCGGCCGTTTCTGACGTGCCTGCTGTGGATGGAAGTGACGCATGAGGACTCCTGGGAAAGGGGTCAACTCCGGGACGGGCCAAGCCTCTCCGCGTTCTGGAGTGGCTGGATTCCGGCGGAGCGCGCGCACTTCGCGGTGGACCCTTCGCGCCCGTACGCCGATTTCCTGGTCCACCAGGGGCAGATGGGGTACGAGGTGGTCGTGGGACCTTCCACAACACCCTGAGCGGCCCCGCATTTCACGCTCCGTCACGTACCGCGGCCGACGCGCCCGGGGACGCCAACAGGGTCGCGCCGAGTACCTCAACTCGGCTTGACCTGGGGGGCGTACAGGACTTACGTTCTCAATGTGCGGTTCAACGGACCGCCCGCAGATGCGAAGCCCCCGGTTGTTCCCCCGTGATCGGGGGCTTCGTTCTGCCCAGATCGCGCTCGCGCCGCCGCTGAGCGCCCCTTCTCCCTCACCCTGGGTCACCGCATTCTTCGCGCCGTCGCGCCGCTTCCGGTCACCCGTTCTTGCCCGTACCGCCCTCTTCGGCGTGCGCCGATCGCGCAGGTACCATGCGAGTCCGTGCCACCGCAGGCCAGGGACCGAGGTGTGCGCGGAGACGGTCAACTCCCGTTCGCCGTATGCCGGTTAGGGAGCCGCGGCCGGGCACTCGCCCGCCGCCGCACGGGGGACGCTTTGTGGGGGGACGGGATGGATTTCGGCACTCAGGGTTCGCCCGCCCCGGCCGAGCTCGCCTGGCTGCGCGCCGTCGACGCCTATACGATCGGCGCCTATCCACAGGCGGAAGAGGAGTTCCGGGCCGCGGTACGGCTCGATCCGACGATGGCCGACGCCTGGCTCGGGCTGCACGCCCTGCGCGCCGACACCTCCCTCGCGCTGCTGCGGATGCACCGGCACCGCGACCGTTTCGGGGAGATGCGCGGCCGCCACCGACGCACCCTCAACTCCTGGTACTGGCTGGGCTGGTGGGTCCAGCCGGTGCTGGAGACCGGCCGTGATCTGCTGCTCGCGCACGCCTCGCACTGGCTCGACGGCCGCCATGTCGCCGAACTGGACCAGGCGCTGGCCGGCTGCCCGCCCGTCGACACCGATCCGCAGGTGCGCTTTCTGCACGCCTGCCGCGCCTATCTCGTCAAGGACTGGGACCAGCTCGTACGGCACACCGAGCCGCTGCTGGCCGATCCGGTGCTGGGCATCGAGGCGGGGCTGTTCGGCGGGATGGCGCGGGTGCGGCTGGAGACGTACGGGCAGGCCGAACCGCTGCTGGCCGCCGCGCTGATGCGCTGCCGCAGTGAGCAGCCGCAGCGCAAGGAGCTGCGCTACTGGCTCGCCCGCGCCCACGAGGGCACCGGCCGCAGCGCCGCCGCGCTCCCCCTCTACCGCGCCGTGCACCGCGTCGACCCGGCGTTCATGGACACCGCGGCGCGGCTCGCCGCCATCGCGGAGGGGGACGGCCTGGACGAGGGCGCCGACCTCGCGACGGTGTCCGCGGCGGGCCTGGGGCAGGGGGCGGGCGGCGATCCGGATCCGCTGGCCCCGCTCGACCCGGTCGACGGCCGTGAGCTGCTGGTGCCCGGCGCGGCGGACGGGCCGGACGGCGCGGCGGGCGGTGAGCCGGGCGGCGTGCCCACCGGGGGCGACACGGCGGCCCGGGTCAAGGCGGGGGCGCCGGTGCCGCGCGGCGCGGAGCGGCTGCCCGCCGGACCTGCCGATCCGGTGCTGCTGGAGAAGGCGCTGGCGGAGCTGGAGCGGATGGTCGGCATGGAGCCGGTCAAACGGCAGGTGCGGGCGCTGTCGGCACAGCTGCGGATGGCGCGGCTGCGAGCGGGCCAGGGCCTGCCGGTGCAGCCGCCCAAGCGGCACTTCGTCTTCTCCGGGCCGTCCGGCACCGGCAAGACCACCGTGGCCCGGATATTGGGGCGGGTCTTCTACGCGCTGGGGCTCCTCGGCGGCGACCATCTCGTGGAGGCCCAACGGTCCGATCTGGTCGGCGAGTTCCTCGGCCAGACCGCCGTGAAGGCCAATGAGCTGATCGACTCGGCGCTGGGCGGGGTGCTGTTCGTCGACGAGGCCTACAGCCTGTCCAACTCCGGTTACAGCAAGGGCGACGCGTACGGCGACGAGGCGCTGCAGGTGCTGCTCAAGCGCGCCGAGGACAACCGCGACCGGCTCGTGGTCATCCTGGCCGGCTATCCGGAGGGCATGGACCGGCTGCTGGCCGCCAACCCGGGGCTGTCGTCCCGCTTCACCAGCCGCGTCGACTTCCCCAGCTACCGGCCGCTGGAACTCACCGCCATCGGTGAGGTGCTGGCCGAGGAGAACGGCGACCGCTGGGACGAGGAGGCCCGCGACGAGCTGTGCAGCATCAGCGGACATGTCGTGGAGCAGGGCTGGATCGACGAGCTGGGCAACGGCCGCTTTCTGCGCACCCTGTACGAGAAGAGCTGCGCCTACCGCGATCTGCGGCTCTCCACCTGGCGCGGTGCGCCCACCCGCGACGACCTCGCCACCCTCCGGCTGCCCGATCTGATGCAGGCCTACGGCGAGGTCCTCTCCGGCCGCGGGCCGGACACGCCGGGGCGGCCGGAGTTCTGAGCGCCCCGGGCCGGGCACCGGAGCGGGCCGCCCCGGCCTGCGCCCACTACGCGGGCCCGGCCCGCGGCTTCGCGCCGCCGCGGGCCGGGCCCGGTCCCGGCCGTCGGCCGGCTCAGCCCGCCAGCGCCCGGTTCTCCGCCGGCAGCGAGGCCTCCTCGCGGGGCTCGCTGACCCGCTCCCCCGCCGGTCCGCGACCGCGGGCCGCCGGTGCCCGCCGGTGCGCCGGGTCGCGGACCTCACCGACCAGCATCTCCAGCACGTCCTCCAGCGCGACCAGCCCCAGCACCCGGCCGGTCGCATCGGCGACCGCCGCCAGGTGGGAGGCGGCCCGGCGCATCGCCGTCAGGGCGTCGTCCAGCGGCAGCTCGGCGCGCAGCGTCGTCATCGGGTGCCAGATGCGCTGCGGCACCGCGCGGTCCCGTTCCTCCAGGTCCAGGACGTCCTTGACGTGCAGATAGCCCATGTACGCACCGCCGGGGGCGCACACCGGGAAGCGGGAGTAGCCGGTCCGTACGGTCAGCTCCTCCACCTGACGGGGCGTCACGGTCGGTTCGACGGTGACCAGCGCCGCCCGGTCGAGGAGGACGTCCGTGACGGGGCGGCTGCCCAGTTCCAGGACGTCCGAGAGCTGCTCCTGCTCGGCCGGCTCCAGCAGGCCGGCCTGCCCCGCGTCCTCCACGAGGTGGGTCAGCTGCTCGCTGGTGAAGACCGCCTCGACCTCGTCCTTCGGCTCGACCCGGAAGATCCGCAGCACCCCGCGGGCGCACGCCCCGAGCAGCGCGGTGACCGGACGGCACAGCCGAGCGAAGGCGACCAGACCGGGGCTGAACCACAGGGCGGTCTTCTCCGGCGCCGCCATCGCCAGGTTCTTGGGGACCATCTCGCCGATGACGAGGTGGAGGAAGACCACCAGCGCCAGGGCGATGACATAGCCGAGCGGGTGGACCAGGGCGGCGGGGAGGTGCACCGCCTCGAAGAGCGGTTCCAGGAGATGGGCGACGGTCGGCTCGGCGACCGCACCGAGCGTCAGCGAGCAGACGGTGATGCCGAACTGCGCGGCGGCCATCATCTGCGGCAGGTTCTCCAGGCCGTGCAGCACCTGCCGGGCCCGGCCGGAGCCCCCGGTCGCCAGCGGCTCGATCTGGCTGCGGCGTACGGAGACCAGGGCGAACTCGGCGCCGACGAAGAAGCCGTTGGCGAGCACCAGCAGCACCGCGAAGAGGAGCTGGGCCAGGGTCACCGGGCCACCTCCGCACCGAGCACGAGGGGTTCACGGGGCGCGCCGGGGGCGGCGGGCGCCGTGACGGTCGCGGTCCGGACGATCCTTATCCGCTCGGCGCGGTGGTGCGACACCAGCCGCACCCGCAGCCGCCAGCCGTCGAGTTCCGCGATGTCGCCGGGGGCCGGGATCCGGCCGAGTATGTGTGCCACCAGTCCTGCCACCGTCTCGTACGGTCCTTCGGGGGCGTCCAGGCCGATCCGCCGGAGGGTGTCGACCCGGCAGCCGCCGTCGGCGTCCCAGGCGGGGCGGCCCTCCTCGGGCGGGGCCTGGCCCAGCTCGGGCAGGTCCACCCCGTCGTGCTCGTCGCGGACCTCGCCGACCAGCTCCTCGATGATGTCCTCCAGGGTGACCACACCGGCGGTGCCGCCGTACTCGTCGACGACCACCGCGATCGGCTGCTCGCTGCGCAGCCGCTCCAGCAGCGGCTGCACGGGCAGCGTCTCGGGCACCAGCAGCGGCGGGACGGCGATCCGGGCCGCCGGGATGCGCAGCCGCTCGTGCGCCGGGACGGCCAGCGCGTCCTTGAGGTGCACCATGCCGACGATCTCGTCGAGGCGGGTGCGGTAGACGGGGAAGCGGGAGAGGCCGGTGGCGCGGGTGAGGTTGACCACGTCCTCGGCGGTCGCGGAGGCCTGCAGCGCGCTCACCCGGACCCGCGGCGTCATGACGTTCTCCGCGGTCAGATCGCCCAGCGACAGGGTGCGGACGAAGAGATCCGCGGTGTCCTGCTCGATGGCGCCCGCGCGGGCGGAGTGCCGGGCGAGCGAGACCAGTTCACCCGGGGTCCGGGCGGAGGCCAGCTCGTCGGTCGGCTCCACGCCCAGGGCGCGCACCAGGCGGTTGGCGACGGTGTTCAGCAGGGTGATCACCGGGCGGAAGAAGCGGGAGAAGGCCCGCTGCGGACCGGCCACGACACGGGCGACGGGCAGCGGCTTGGAGACCGCCCAGTTCTTGGGGACCAGCTCGCCGACGACCATCTGGACGCCGGACGCCAGCAGCATGCCGGTCACCACGGCCGTGCCGGGGACCGCGCCGCGGGGAAGGCCGGTGGCCAGCAGCGGGCCGGCCAGCAGCTCGGCCAGGGCGGGCTCGGCGAGCATGCCGACCACCAAGGAGGTGATCGTGATGCCGAGTTGGGTGCCGGACAGCTGGAAGGAGAGTTCCCGGAGGGCGGAGACGACGGTGTGGGCGCGGCGGTCGCCGTCGGCCGCGGCACGTTCGGCGTCCGCCTTCTCGACGGTGACGAGCCCGAACTCGGCGGCGACGAAGAAGCCGTTGGCCAGGATCAGCACAAGAGCCGCCGCGAGCAGCAGCAGGGGGCCGGTCATGCCGCCGCCTCCGTGGTGTGCGGGGGTTGGGGAGGGGCGGCGCAGGTACTACAGGACGATCCGTCCATTGCCGGAGGGAGTCACTCCTCGGGTCGCAGTGGTCCCCTTGAGGGGCGGGGCGCAGGGCGCACCCCGGAGAACAGAGTAAACAGCGGGGCCCCGATTAGGGCAGGCTCATCCGGCCGTGTGGTCGACAGCACCATGCTTCTCGGTGAGGTCGCGCAGCGCGCGGGCGTCCCGGAGGGCCTGCTCCCGGGCGATGCCGGGCTGGATACCCATGGCGGGCAGGCTGGTGCCGTCGGCGAGGTCGAGATGGACCCAGGGGTCGCCGACCCGGAGGTTGACCCGGACGACCTGCGCCCAGGCCAGTTCGCGCCTGGTGGTGAGGTTGACCACCGTGACGCCCTCCTGCCGGGCGACCACTTTCGGGCGGCCGAGCAGCAGGAGGACGGCCAGCACCAGCAGTCCGGTGACGACGAAACTCAGCCGCTCGCCGCCGCTCAGCTTCGGCAGCGCCAGCGCGATCGCGGTGAGGGCGGCGAGCTGGGCGAGGCCGACGGAGTACAGGACGACCCGGGTGCGGGTCGGCCGGAAGGTCACCGGCAGGCTGGGCAGGGGCGCGGACACGTTGTCGGTCTTCCGTCGTGGCTGAGGCGGTGCGTGAGGGGGACGGCCGGGGATCAGAGCCGGCAGGCGTGGATGCCGGTGGTCAGGATCGCGCGGGCGCCGAGGTCGTAGAGCTCGTCCATGATGCGCTGGGCGTCCTTGGACGGGACCATCGAGCGGACCGCGACCCAGCCCTCGTGGTGCAGCGGGGAGACCGTGGGCGACTCCAGCCCGGGGGTGAGGCCGACGGCCTTCTCGACGTGCTCGACCCGGATGTCGTAGTCCATCATCACGTAGCGGCGGGCCACCAGGACACCCTGCATGCGGCGCAGGAACTGGCGCACCTTCGGGTCGTCGTCCGGTGCGCCGGTGCCCCGGATGACGACGGCCTCGGACTTCAGGATCGGCTCGCCGATGATCTCCAGGCCGGCGTTGCGCAGGGTGGTGCCGGTCTCCACGACATCCGCGATGATCTCGGCGACGCCGAGCTGGATGGCGGTCTCCACGGCGCCGTCGAGGTGGACGACGGAGGCGTCCACACCGTTGTCGGCGAGGTGCTGCCGGACCAGGCCGCTGAACGAGGTGGCGATCGTCATGCCGCCGAACTCGCTGACCTCCTTGGCCGTGCCCGGACGGGTCGCGTAGCGGAAGGTCGAGCCGGCGAAGCCGAGCTGGAGGATCTCCTCGGCCGGCGAGCCGGAGTCCAGCAGCAGGTCACGGCCGGTGATGCCGATGTCGAGCTTGCCGGAGCCGACGTAGACCGCGATGTCGCGCGGGCGCAGGAAGAAGAACTCGACCTCGTTCTCGGCGTCGACCAGGACCAGCTCCCTGCGGTCCTTGCGCTGGCGGTAGCCGGCCTCATGGAGCATCGCCGACGCAGGCTCGGACAGTGAACCCTTGTTGGGGACAGCGATGCGCAGCATGAGAGCGAGTTCCTTTGCAGCTAAGGGTGTTGGGAGAAGCCGGGAGCTGGATCAGAGGTGGGCGTAGACGTCGTCCAGGGAGATGCCCTTGGCGACCATCATGACCTGGAGGTGGTAGAGGAGCTGGGAGATCTCCTCGGCGGCGGCCTCGTCGGATTCGTACTCGGCGGCCATCCAGACCTCCGCGGCCTCCTCGACGACCTTCTTGCCGATCGTATGGACACCTGCCTGCACCAGCTCGGCGGTACGGGAGGTGGCGGGGTCGCCGGTGGCGGCCTTCTGCTGGAGCTCGGAGAACAGCTCCTCGAACGTCTTCTTGGACATGATGGGGACCACCCTACGCGGTGAGGTCACTGCGGCGCGCAGCGCCTCGGCTGAAGGTGGCGGGCCCTAGGGGGTGTCTCCCCTAGCGCCAGGGCTCGGACACCGTCCGCAGCGTCGCGGCGGTGGCGACCGCGGCGGTGACCGCCTCGTGGCCCTTGTCCTCGACGGACCCCTCCAGGCCCGCGCGGTCCAGGGCCTGCTGCTCGGTGTCGCAGGTCAGCACGCCGAATCCGACCGGTACACCGGTGTCCACCGCGACCTGGGTCAGGCCGTGGGTGACGCCCTGGCAGACGTAGTCGAAGTGCGGGGTGCCGCCCCTGATGACCACGCCGAGGGCGACCACCGCGTCATAGCCGCGGCCCGCCAGGACCTTGGCGACGACCGGCAGCTCGAAGGTGCCGGGCACCCGCAGCAGCGTCGGCTCGTCGATACCGAGCTCGGTGAGGGCGCGCAGCGCGCCGTCCACGAGTCCGTCCATCACTTGCTGGTGCCACTGCGCCGCGATGACGGCCACCCGCAGGTCGCCACAGTTCTTCACGGTCAGTTCGGGTGCGCCCTTGCCGCTCACGGTTCTCCTCGTTCGGGTGATGGTGCTGGTTGGTGGTGACGTGCTGCCGGGTGTCGTGCCGGGTGGCTACTGGTTGTCGCAGGTGGTGGCATCAGGGGGTGCGGCGCCTGCCGCTCCGGTGGAGCCGGTGCTTGCACCGGGCAGCCAGGGCAGGTCGTGCCCCATCCGGTCCCGCTTGGTGCGCAGATACCGCAGATTGTGTTCCCCGGCCTGGACGGGCATCGGCTCGCGGCCGGAGACGCTCAGGCCGTACCGCAGCAGGGCGGCGGTCTTCTCGGGGTTGTTGGTCATCAGGCGCAGCGAGCGCACGCCGAGGTCCTGGAGCATCTGCGCGCCGGCCGCGTAGTCGCGGGAGTCGGCGGGCAGGCCCAGTTCGAGGTTGGCGTCGAGGGTGTCGCGGCCGCGCTCCTGGAGTTCGTAGGCCCGCAGCTTGGACAGCAGGCCGATGCCGCGTCCCTCATGGCCGCGGAGGTAGATCACCACGCCGCGGCCGTGGTCGGCGATCCGCTGGAGCGACGCCTCCAGCTGGGGGCCGCAGTCGCAGCGCAGGGAGTGGAAGATGTCGCCGGTCAGGCACTCGGAGTGCACCCTGACCAGCACGTCTTCGCCGTCACCGAGGTCCCCGGCGACCAGTGCGATGTGTTCGACGCCGTCGACGGTGGAGCGGTAGCCGTAGGCGGTGAACTCGCCGTGTGCGGTGGGCAGCCGGGTCTCGGCCTCGCGGCGGACGGTGGGCTCGGACGACTGCCGGTAGGCGATCAGGTCCTCGATGGAGATGATCGACAGACCGTGCTTACGGGCGAACGGCACCAGCTCCGGCAGCCGCAGCATCGTGCCGTCCTCGCCGGCGATCTCCACGATGGCGGCGGCCGGGCGCAGTCCGGCCAGCCGGGCGAGGTCGACACCGGCTTCGGTGTGGCCGTTGCGGACCAGCACGCCGCCGGGGCGGGCGCGCAGCGGGAAGATGTGGCCGGGCCGCACGAAGTCACCGGCGGCCGATTCACCGGAGGCGAGCAGCCGCAGGGTGGTGGCGCGGTCGGCGGCGGAGATGCCGGTGGTGACGCCGTGCGCGGCGGTGGCGTCGACGGAGACCGTGAAGGCGGTCCCCATCGACTCGGTGTTGTGCTCGACCATCTGCGGGAGTTCCAGCCGGTCCAGCTCCGGGCCCTCCATCGGGGCGCAGATCAGACCGCGGCACTCGCTCATCATGAACGCGACGATCTCGGGGGTGGCCTTCTCCGCGGCGACGACGAGGTCGCCCTCGTTCTCGCGGTTCTCGTCATCGACGACGACCACCGGGCGGCCCGCGGCGATATCGGCGATGGCCTGCTCGACGGGGTCGAGCACCAGGGCCGCGGCGTCCTCGTCGTACCAGCTCTGCAGTGCGGTCATGCCGCTGCTCCTTCCAGGACGGTGCGATCGGCGACGCGGGTACGCAGCCACCAGTCGCGCATGCCCCACACGACGAGGGCGAGATAGACGACGTAGACGAGGCCGGAGAAGGCGAGCCCGCTGCTGAAGGCGAGCGGGACGCCGACGACGTCGACCAGCAGCCAGGCGAACCAGAACTCGACCAGTCCGCGGGCCTGGGCGACCATCGCGGCGAGCGTGCCGACGAAGATGTAGGCGTCCGGCCAGGGATTCCAGGACAGCTGCGGGAGCAGGGTGAAGAGCGTGCCGACGGCCGCGGTGCCCACGGCCGTGCCGCCCAGCAGCACGGCCCGCTCCCGCCACCCGGCGAAGCGTACGGCGATGGAGCCGTCCTGGGCCCGCTGCCGGCCGCGCTGCCACTGCCGCCAGCCCCACAACGCCACGCCGATGACGAGGAGTTGCTTGCCGACGCCGCCGCTGAGGTGGGCGGAGGCGTAGGCGGCGACGAGGATGACACCGGAGAGGAACTGGGCGGGCCAGGTCCAGATGGAGCGCCGCCAGCCGAGTGCCAGCGCGGCCAGACCGATGGTGTTGCCGATCATGTCCGACCAGATGACGTGCTGCCCGAGGGCCGTGAAGGCCTCGCCGTTCAGCGTGTCGAGGAGGCTCACCGGTCCATCTCCTTGATCTCGTCGAGGTCCCGCAGGTCGTCGGAGCCGCGGCCGAGCAGCCGCTCGACGTACTTGGCAAGGACGTCGACCTCGAGGTTGACGGGGTCGCCGACCTGCTTGATACCCAGGGTGGTCAGCGCGAGGGTGGTGGGGATGAGGCTGATGGTGAAGTAGTCGTCCGCGGCTTCGACGACGGTGAGGCTGACGCCGTCGACGGTGATGGAGCCCTTCTCCACGACGTAGCGGGACAGCGCGGCCGGCAGGGCGACCTTGACGATCTCCCAGTGTTCGCCGGGGGTGCGTTCGAGGATCGTGCCGGTGCCGTCGACATGGCCCTGGACGAGGTGTCCGCCGAGCCGCCCGCCGAGCGCCATCGGGCGCTCCAGGTTGACCCGCGAACCGGCGGCCAGCGCGCCGAGGCTGGAGCGGTTGAGGGTCTCGGCCATCACATCGGCGGTGAATTCACCGTCGGCGGTGTCCACGACGGTCAGACAGACACCGTTGACGGCGATCGAGTCGCCGTGCTTGGCGCCCTCGGTGACGACGGGGCCGCGGAGCCGGAACCGAGCGGAGCGAGTGGGGGAACCCCCAGCGGTGGCTGGGGGAGAGTCACCGAGGTTCTCCACGGCGACGACCGCACCCAGTTCTTCGACGATTCCGGTGAACACTTCAGTTCTCCTCATGGCGGGCGGAGCGGATGGGGGTGGCGGTGATACGCAGGTCGGGCCCGAGCCGTGCGGTGTCGGTCACGTCGAGCCGCAACGCCTGGGCGAGGGTGGTGATTCCGGCGTCGCCGACGGCGGCCGGTCCGGCGCCGAGCAGCACCGGCGCGAGATAGCCGACGACCTTGTCGACGGCCCCTGCGGCGAGGAAGGCCCCGGCGAGCGTGGGCCCCCCTTCGAGCAGTACGGAGCGGACATCGCGCTCGTACAGCGCCTGGAGCAGTGCGGGGAGGGACAGCCCGCGCCCGTCGGCGGCACGCGGCAGCCGGACGATCGGGGCGAGGCCTTCGAGGTGGCCGGCGTCGGCGTCCTCGGCGACCGCGATCAGGGTCGGCGCGGTGCCGTCCAGGACGCGGGCGCCGGCCTTGACGGCGGTGGCACCGGAGTCGACGACGACCCGCAGCGGCCGGCTGATCTCGTCGTCGGACAGTGCGGCGATCCGGACGCCGAGCTGCGGGTCGTCGGCGCGGGCGGTGCCGGAGCCGACGATCACGGCGTCCGCGGCGGCCCGCAGCCGGTGCACATCGGCGCGTGACTCGGACGAGGAGATCCAGCGGCTGGTCCCGTCGGCGGCGGCGATCCGGCCGTCGAGGGTCGCCGCGTACTTCCACAGCACGAAGGGGCGGCGGCGCAGCACCGAGGTCAGCCAGGCCTCGTTGCCGGCCGCGGCCTCATCGGCGAGCAGTCCGCCCTCGACGTCCATTCCGGCCTCGGCGAGGGTGACGGCGCCGCCGGTGGCGGCCGGGTTGGGGTCGGAGACGGCGTAGACGACGCGGGCGACCCCGGCGTCGATCAGCGCCTGGGCGCAGGGGCCGGTGCGGCCGGTGTGGTTGCAGGGTTCGAGGGTGACCAGTGCGGTGCCGCCCCGGGCCCTTTCGCCCGCGGCACGCAGGGCGTGGATCTCGGCGTGCGGCCCGCCGGCCCGCTGGTGCCAGCCCTCGCCCGCCGTACGGCCCGCGGAGTCCAGGACGACACAGCCGACCACGGGATTGGGGCTGGTGTGCCCGAGCCCGCGCGCGGCGAGCGCAATGGCTCGGCGCATCGCCGCGATCTCGACGGGGGCTGCGGTGGCCACCGGGTCCTCCTGCCTCTCAGGGCACGGACTCCGGGGCTGTCTGTGACGACAGAAGCGGAAACGACGCCACGGGAACACCGCGGCCGGAAATGCGCGGACCGTCCGGAAAACGACCGGAGGCGCCGCCGACGGCGGTGTACCGAAGCTCGCCCGCCGCGCACTGCCTCCCATCCGGACTTTCACCGTCGGTGCAGGAATTTCACCTGCTCAACCGGCCGCTGGCTGCGGACGGGTCGCGGACTGTTACCGCCGGTTCGGAATTACACCGACCCCGGAGTGCGCTGCTGCTTTATGTCAGTACGGCTTCAGTCTGCCACGCCGCGTCGTCGCCCATGCGAGCGAAGCCCTGTGGGCTGCCTCACAGCCCCCGGCGCGCCGTCCGTGTCACAGACCGCGCCCGTGAGGCGTCATAGCGGAGACGTACCCGCCCTTCTCCCCCAAGGAATGATCCTCGATGGCGACAATTCTGGTGACCGGCGGCACCGGCACACTCGGGCGCCCCCTGGTGCACCGGCTGCTCGACGACGGCCATGACGTCCGGTCACTGAGCCGGCGGCCGCACACCGGCACGGAACGGCCCCGCCCCCGGTCCTACGCCGTCGATCTTCGCGACGGCACGGGGCTGCACGAGGCGGTGGCGGGCGTGGACACGATCGTGCACTGCGCCACGTCACCGGCCGGCGGCGACATGGAGGCGGCCGGACGGCTCGTCCAGGCGGCGAAAGCGGCGGGCGTCGGGCACCTGGTGTACATCTCGATCGTCGGGGTGGACCGGGTGCCGCTCGGCTACTACCGCACCAAGCTCGCGGTGGAGCGGCTGATCGAGGACTCCGGCATCGGCTGGACGGTGCTGCGCACGACGCAGTTCCACCACTTGGTGCTCCAGCTGATCAAGTCAGGCGCCCGTTCCCCGGTGGTACCCGTGCCGACCGGGGTACGGGTGCAGCCGATCGACGTACGCGAAGTGGCCGCCCGCCTCGCCGAGTTGGCGACCGCCCCGCCCGCCGGCCGGGTCCCCGACATGGGCGGCCCCGAGGTACTGACCGCCCACGACCTCGTACGCACCACCCTGGAAGCAGGCGGTCGACACCGCCTCCTGCTCCCCCTCCCCCTCCCGGGCGCAACCGCCGCCGCCCTGCGCCGCGGCGGCAACCTGACCCCGGAACATGCGGTGGGGCTGTGGACTTATGGGGAGTTTTTGGGGGAGCGGATGGGTGGGTGAGGGGTGGTGCCCGGGTGAGGGGGCGAAGGTTTCGGTCTCCCGGAATACCTTGCGCCGTACGCGCGTTGTGGCCCGCAAGGGGTGCCCGCAACCCCTACGGGATCCGTTCGCGCCCCCCTGAAGGGACAGCTCAGGGTCGCGGAGACGCCCCCGGACCCGCCGCACCCGCCGCACCCGCCGCCCCGAAGAGCTCGTTCTGTGCGGCGTCCCGTGCGGCGAGCACCGCGCCGAGCAGCACCGCGCGACCGCCGACCCTTCCCGCGCGTACATCGGTGCCGAGCGGGGAGAGCCGGGCCAGATGACCGGCGACCCGGTCGGCGAGTTCGGCGCCACCGGCGCGGCCGATCTCACCGCCGAGGACGACACACCCGGGGTCCAGTACGGCGCACACGGCCGCCACGCCGAGGGCGATCCGCGCGGCCAGCGCGTCGAGGAAGCCGGCACCGGCGTCTCCGGCGGCCACGGCGGCCCTGACCAGGGGCTCGGCGGGCGGGACAGCCCTGAGGGGTACGGCGGATGCCGCAACAGCAGACGTTCCGGCGTCGCCCCTGGTTTCGTCCTTGGCTTCGCCCTCGTCGGCGCCCTCCGTTTCCCCCTCGTTGACGCCCTCGGTCTCGCCCTCGGTGCCGGGCGGGGGCTCGTTCGCCCAGTTCGGGCCGGCGGCCTCGTTCCCCCCGTCCGTCAGGCCGTGTTCGGCCGCGAGTGCGCAGACGGCGGCCGACCCGGCGAGTGAGTGGAAGCCACCGTCGCAGCCGGCCGCGGAGGGCAGGGCGCCGGTGCCGGGGACCGGGAGGAAGCCGATCTCGCCGGTGCCGCCCGAGGCGCCGCGCCGGAGCCTGCCGTCCAGGACCACGGCGGCGCCGGTGCCATGGCCGAGCCAGAGCAGCACGAAGGTGTCGCGGTCGCGGGCCGCGCCCTCGCGCTGCTCCGCGATGGCGGCGAGGTTGACCTCGTTCTCCAGCAGCACCGGTACGCCCGGCCGGGTGCGCAGCGCGCCGACCAGTCCGTCGTGCCAGGACGTGATCCAGTCGGCGGCGCCGAGCCGCCCCGTGGCGGGGTCCACCAGGCCGGGTGCGCCGACGGCGATGGTGTGCGGTGCGTGCGCGCCCGCCGCGGCGAGTGCCTTGTCCACGGCGGCGAGCGCGGTGGCGACGGCCTTATCGGGGGCGACGTCCGGGCCGATGGGGACGGTGTGTTCGGCGCGCGACCGGCCGAGGAGGTCGGCGACCGCGACGGTGATGCTGTGCGTGCGCAGATCGAGGCCGATGAGATGGGCCCGGTCGGCGACGATTCCGTAGAGCCGGGCATTGGGCCCGCGCCGCTGGGCACCGCTCTCGCCGACCACGGCGATCAGCCCGGCCTCCTGGAGGCGTTCGACGAGGTCCGCCACGGTCGGCCGGGACAGCCCGGTCAGCGACTTGAGCTGACCTGCCGTCAACGGTCCCTCGGACTGCAGGAGTTGGAGCGCCAGGCGATCGTTGATCAGCCGTGCGGTGGCCGGGGAGGCGGTGCGGCCGGCCGCAGTCGCGCGCGGTGCATGCATGGCGGGATTCTTTCATCCGGTCGAACCAACACCCTTATTATCAGGCAGGGTTCCTGATAATTTACCGCCCATGGCTGGCAACGACGTCCCCGACCGCGCCACTCCGCTCCCCCACACCGAACTGCGTCGCGCGCGCCGGTCCATCGCCGTGGTGTTCCTCATCCACGGCTCGGTCACCGGCAACTTCGCGACCCGCATCCCCTGGATCCAGGACCACACCGCCCTCTCACCGGGCCAACTCGGCCTGGCCCTCGCCTTCCCCGCGATCGGCGCGTCCCTGGCGATGCCGCTCGCCGGCCGGATCAGCCACCGCTTCGGCGCCCGCACCGCGCTGCGCGGTCTGCTCGCCCTGTGGACCCTCTCGCTGGTCCTGCCCGCCCTCTCCCCCGGTCTGTACGCGCTGGGTCCGGCGCTGCTGGTGTACGGCGCGGCCTCCGGGATGTCGGACGTCGCGATGAATGCGCTGGGCGTGGAGACCGAGGACCGGCTCGGCAAACCGGTCATGTCGGGGCTGCACGGTATGTGGAGTGCGGGCGCCCTGATCGGCTCGGCGGCCGGCACCGTCGCCGCGCACGCCGGGTGGGACGCCCGGCTCCATCTGACCGGCGCCGCAGTCGTCCTGACCCTGCTCGGCGCGCTCGCCTGCCGGGGCGTACTGGACCTGCGCAGCGCCCCCGAGGAGCATCCGCCGCCGCGCTTCGCGCTGCCGCCGAGGTCGGCTCTGGCCATCGGGGCCATCGGGTTCTGCGCGGTGTTCGCGGAGGGTGCCGGTCTGGACTGGTCGGCGGTCTATCTCCGCGACGAGCTGGGCACCGACGCGGGTCTGGCGGCCGCCTCGACCACCGCCTTCGCCTGCACGATGACGGTCGCACGGCTCGCCGGGGACAAGGTCGTGGCCCGTTTCGGCGCAGTGCGCACGGTGCGGGCCGGCGGGGTGCTGGCGACGGCCGGCGGACTGCTGATCGTCGCGGCGTGGCATCCGGCCCTGGCAATGGGCGGTTTCGGCCTGATGGGCCTCGGGATCGCGGTGGTGGTTCCGCTGGCCTTCGCGGCCGCGGGGCGCAGCGGCCCCGCCCCCAGCCAGGCGATCGCGGGCGTCGCCACGATCACCTACACCTCCGGCCTGATCGCGCCCTCCGCGATCGGCGGCGTCGCCCAGGCGACCTCACTGCCGGTGTCGTTCATGCTGGTGACGACGTTGGCGTGCGGGCTGGTGGCGGGGGGGCGGGTGCTGCGGGTGCCGAGTCGTACGACATCCGGCAGCGCTCCCGCGGTGACGGGAGATCTGGAGCGGTCCTGAGCGGTGGTGGGGGAGGAAGCGGCGGCAGGGGCGCCGCCGCTTCCGGCCTGGCTCCGCACTGACCGGAGGGCTCCCCCGGAGCAACGCCCGCAGGAAGTCCCGTCCGCCGCCCCCGTGACACCCTCAGGCCGCATCCGCCTCCACATCCACACCGGCACCCGCACCCGCACCCTCCGGCCGAAGCAGCCGCCCCGCGATGGCGCGGGCCCGGTCGGACCATGGAGTGGGGCGCAGCGTCTGCGCATCGATACGGACGAGCACCCGGTGCCCCTGGGCGTAGGTCTCGGTGCCGTCGGCCGAGCAGAGCCGGAAGCCGTAGGTGAGTCCGGTGCGGCCGAGGCGTTCGACCCAGAGGTGCGCCCCGTAGTGGCCGGGGCGGGTGACCGGGCGTTCGTAGGAGACCCGCATCTCCTTGATGACGTTGCACATGTCGCCCGCGGCGGCCCAGTCGCCGTCGAAACCGAAACCCTGGCCGTGCCAGTACTCCGCCCAGGCGCGCTCGGCGAGCAGCGGGTAGCGGGAGTTGTGGAGCATGCCGAGCGCGTCGAGGTCGTCGAAGTGGACGGTGACGGGGACCAGTTCGCCGTACGGGACGGGGGCGGTCTGGAGGGGTTCGACGCTCACGGGTGGTGCTCCTGGTTCCTCGCGCCGGCCGGCGCTGTCGGTTACGGATGACGCTGTTGCGATGGGTGAGGCTCGTGCGGGGAGCCCGGGCCATGGTAAGCGGCCGCTTAGAGGCCGTGGCCGCCGGGTTCGAGTTCCGTACGGCGGAGACCTCTCCGGCGAGTACTTGCCGGGGTGAACGCGCAGGGAAGCCCCCCACCTCGCACGGTGGGGGGCCTCTGCGGGGTGGGTCGCCGGGACTCCGTCAGACGGTGATGACGGCGCCGTGGGCGCGGTGTCGAGGCCGGCCGGCGTCGCGGTCAGAATCCCCGGGGGGGCAGCTCCGGTGGTGAATCTCCTTGACGACTGCCAGTATTTTTCGGCTAGTTGCCCAGCGAAGAACGGACGGAAAACATGCCGAACAGCGCTCTCCTCGTGATGGACGTCCAACAGGACATCGTGGATATCGTGGGCGCCGCCGACGACGGCTCCGGGTATCTGGCGCGTCTGCGTGGCGCGATCGAAGGGGCCCGGGCGGCGGGTATCCCGGTGATCTACGTGGTCATCGGGTTACGGTCGGGCCGGCCGGAGGTCAGCCCCCGCAACAGGGTGCTCACCGCCGCCGTAGCGGCCGGGCTCTTCGACGAGGGCGCGCCCGGCACCGCCATCCACCAGGACGTCGCACCTGAGCCGAGCGACGTTGTGGTCACCAAGAGGCGGGCGAGTGCGTTCTCGGGCAGCGATCTCGATCTGGTGCTCCGGGCCCGCGGCATCGACAGCCTGGTGCTGACCGGCATCGCGACCAGCGGGGTGGTGCTGCACACCCTGTGCCAGGCCAACGACCAGGACTTCGGCCTCACGGTGTTGGCGGATGCCTGCCTCGACACCGACCCCGAGGTCCACCGGTTCCTCACGGAGAAGCTGTTCCCGCAGTGGGCGGATGTCGTCACGGCCGAGGAGTGGCGCACCGAACTCGTCGGCCCCGCCACGAAATTGCGTCGAACGCGGCGTTGATCCCTGAGAAGGTCATGGGCGTCCCGGATCACCGCGAAAGGAACGCCCGTGCCCCGCGCCGTCACACTGATCCGCTCCGCCTCCCTGTCCGATGTCGCCGAGTACGCCTACGCGGCCACGGCCCCGGCCGAGTCGCGGCTGATCTTCCTCGCCGGTTCCTGTCCGCTGAATGAGGACGGCTCCACCGCGGCGATCGGGGACGTCGCGGGGCAGGCCGCCAAGGCCGTGGAGAACATGCGGACCGCGCTGGCGGACGCCGGTGCGTCACTGCACGACGTCATCAGCACCCGCGTCCTCGTCGCCTCCAGCCGGCAGGAGGACCTGGTGACGGCGTGGGAGGTGGTCCGGGACGCGTTCGGTGACCACGATGTGCCCAGCACGCTGATGGGGGTCACCGTGCTCGGCTACAACGACCAGCTCGTGGAGATCGAAGCCGTCGCCGCGGTGCTGGATGCCGCTGAGTGAGCCGCTGTTGTCGCCTCCACCGCCCTCGTGCCAGCAGATGCGTCCGTCTCGGGGTGATGGGACGGTAGTGGTACAGCTCGTGCCGCGGCCCGGAACAGCGTGGAGGTGCTGCCGCCGTGACCGAAAAGCAACGGGAAACCACTCTCACCGTGCCGCCCGTGGCGCTCTGCGGCGATCCCAGGGACAGCGACGAATTCCTCTGGAACATGGCCCGCGACTGCCGGGAGCGGCAGATCAATGGCTTTTGGCTGGTGTCCAGAGGAGTGAAGGGATATCTGCTGGTCGCCACCGACCGCATCAAGGGCATCGAATGCCCGGACCTCGTTTCCGGTGCGTATGCCGGCAACAATTACTGGCAGGTGGCCGAGGAGCGGGCCGCCTACTGGTTCGGCCAGCAGAAGTGGGGCGTGGTGGGACTGGGGATCAATGCGGCTCATCACCGCTCGCACGAGCAGTTGCACATCCACATCTCCGCGGTCCGCCAGGGCGTGAAAGCCGTGCTCGACATGGCCTACCAGTCCGGCAGGGTCGCGAAGGACTGGAAGAGCTGGCCCACGATGCTGAACACGGTCACCGGCGAGGACCAGAGCGGAAATCCGCAGGCCCGTACCTATCGCGTGGTCCACACCGACAGCTTCAAGACCCTCAATCTCTTCAAGTCCCTTTACGAGAATGTGGTTGTCGCGCGCAATGAGTCGATGGGCGACCAGACAATGATCGTCATCGAGGCCGGAAACGGCCCGGCTGACGGGTATTACGTCCTCAACAGCTGGGACGGGCTGCCCCATCCCGCCACCGCTCCCCAGGGCACCGGGGTCTGCGACAGCCTCCTCCTCTGCAAGTGAGCGGTGCGGCCGGCGAAACGCGGTCGCCGGCCGCAAGTCACCGGCCGCAGGTCACCGGCCGCAGGTCACCGGCCGCCGGACCCGCCCCAACGGGCGGTGCCGGCGCCGCCCTCAGCCCTTCTCAGTCCTCCTCCTCGGCGGGCTTCCGGTATGCGCTGGTCCCGCCGTCGAGGAGTGGTGTGCGGGGCCGGGCCGCCACGGTGGAGAGCCAGCGCAGGGAGTGGTAGCCGGTGAGCACGGTGAGCGTTCCCAGGGCGATGCCGCTCAGTTCGAAGTTCTCGGAGAACCTCAGCGAGACGCCGCCGATGGCGATGATGATGCCGGCCGCGGCCGGAATGAGGTTCAGGGGGACCGAGAAGTCCACCTTGTTCCGCACCCAGATCTGGGCGCCCAGCAGGCCGATCATGCCGTAGAGGATGACGGTGATTCCGCCCAGCACACCGCCGGGAATCGCCGCCACCACGGCGCCGAACTTCGGGCACAGGCCGAAGAGCAGAGCGAAACCGGCCGCCGCCCAATAGGCCGCGGTGGAGTAGACGCGGGTGGCCGCCATGACGCCGATGTTCTCGGCGTAGGTCGTGGTGGCGGGGCCACCCACCGCGGTGGACAGGACCGTTGCCGTGCCGTCGGCGACGATGGCCATGCCCATCTTGTCGTCCAGCGGGTCGCCGGTCATCGCGCCGACGGCCTTGATGTGTCCGGCGTTCTCCGCGATCAGCGCGATGAGGACCGGCAGGGCGACGAGGACGGCGGAGGCGGAGAAGTTTGGTGCGTGGAAGGTGGGAACGCCGATCCAGTCGGCCTTCTCGACGCCGGAGAAGTCGATGCGCCAGTGGTCGGTGAGCTTGCCGGCGCCGTTGACGGAATGAATCTTTCCGGCGGTGCGGTCGAGAACCCAGGACAGCGCGTAGCCGAAGACCAGACCCAGGAAGATGGCGATCCGGGACCAGAATCCGCGGAGCACGACGAGCGCGAGCCCGGTGAACAGCATCGTCGCCAGGGCCGTCCACTGGTCCTGCGGCCAGTACGTGGACGCCGTGACGGGGGCGAGGTTGAAGCCGATCAGCATCACGACCGCGCCGGTCACCGTCGGCGGGAGCACCGCGTGGATCACCCGCGCCCCGACGACATGGATGGCGATGCCACAGCCCGCCAGGCAGGCGCCCACCACGAGCATCGCGCCCGTCAGGGTGCCGGCGTCACCGCCCTGGCCGGCGATCACGACGGAGACGCCCACGAAGGAGAGTGAGGAGCCCAGGTAGCTGGGGATGCGTCCGCGGGTCATCACCAGGAAGAGGGCGGTGGCGACGCCGGACGCCATCAGGGCGAGGCTGGGGTCCAGGCCCATGAGCACCGGGGCGACGAAGCAGGCCCCGATCATCGACACCACGTGCTGGGCGCCGAGCGCGATCGTCCGCCCCCACGTCAGGCGCTCCCCTGGCCTGACCACCTCACCGGGCTTCAGATGGCGCCCGTCCCCATGCAGTTTCCACCCGAGTCCGGCCATGATCACTCTCCACTCCGTGCCGCCCTGCGCGTCACAGAGCCGAGGTGATTCATAGTCGACCGAATGGTTCTGGACAAACCGAAGCCGGGGCGTCTTCGGGTGGCGTGGGGCGGCCGGCTTTCCTCGTCGCCATCCACGTGAGGAAATCGGCCGCGTGAAGGAAATCCACCTGTGAGGAACATCCCGGGGCCCGGTCCGTGTGCACCGTCGCCCCGCACCGCCCGATGCGCGGTCGACGGCCGTACGGGCCACAAGCGGACGCGCCGCCCATTACCCCGATCCGGTCATCGGCGAACCGGCGAACCTCACCATCCGCATCTCCGCTGTCACGCTGAGTCGATGACGACGACACAGGAACACGGCGGCCCCGGCCGCACGGACCCGGCCGGGCAATCCGCGGCCCCTCCGCCGGACGGCACGGCAGCCGCGGCCACCACGGGTGTGGCGGAGGTGCTGGCACGGATGCGGGCGGTGGCCGCGGGGCTGCCCGCCGAGGACGGGGTGGCCGTCTTCAACGGGGTCTATCTGGCGGTCACCGAGGCGGTGGCGCGGCGCATCGGGGACGGCGCGTTCCAGGACCCGGCGGCCGCCGGTGAGCTGGACATCCGCTTCGCGCGGCGCTACTTCGACGCGCTGGATGCCGCTGCCGCCGGACTGCGGCCACCGGCCTGCTGGCGGCCGCTCTTCCAGCTCCGCCGCCATCCGGGCGTGCGTCCGCTGCAGTTCGCGCTCGCCGGGATCAACGCCCACATCGGCCACGATCTGGCGCTGGCCGTGCTCGACACCTGCCGGGCACTGGACTGCGAACCGGCCGCGCTGGAACAGGACTTCGACCGGGTCGGCGGGGTGCTGACGAGCCTGGAGGAACGCATCCGCGAGCTGCTGATGCCCGGCCCCGACGTGCTGGACGTCGCCGACCCGCTGACGCATCTGATCGGCTCGTGGAGCCTGGACAAGGCCAGGGACGGCGCCTGGGTGGCGGCCAGGGCACTGTGGAGCGTACGCCGGCTGCCCGAGGTGACCGAGGAACTCACCGAGCGGCTGGACGCCGGGGTGGGCCTGGTCGGACGAATGCTGCTGACACCGCTGCCGGGCTGATCCCGGCCCCGTACGGGCCACCCGCCGGGCGACGCCCGCCCCGGAACTCCCTTGCGTCGGTGACAGGCCGGCAAGCAGGCTGACGTGCACGAGGCCACGGTGGCCGGAGCGGGACAGGGCGGAGAGGCGCGACAGTGAACGGCTCGGAATCGGTGCGCGGTCTGCAGGAGAGGGCGGCTCGGGCGCTGCCGGCTGAGTACGTCGAGGATGCGGCGGGTTGGCGGCTACGCCATGCGCCGAGCTGCTCCTGGTGGGTGGGAACGGTGCTGCCCCATGGGGCCGCCGGGCCGGGCGAATTGGCGCAACGGATCGCCGGGGCGGAGCAGTTCTATGCCGGCCGGCGCTCCGTCGCGCGGTTCCAGATCACTGCGGGGGCGTGTCCGGACGGACTCGACACAGTCTTGGCGGAGCGTGGCTACCGCCGTGAGAGCGCGATGTCGTTGCAGGTGGCGCCGACCGCGGGGGTCTCGGCACCGGAGACACCCGGCGCGTCGCGGGTCCGGCTGGCCGACCGCCCGACGCCCCCATGGTTCGACGTCTGGCACGCGGTGCACGGTCATGGCGGGGACCCCGGCCCCGAGTGGGACCTCCTCGCCCGGGTGGAGAAGCCGTCCGCCTATGCCTGCGCGAGGGCCGGGGACGAGGTGGTCGCGGTGGGCCGCGCGGTCGTCGACACCGGCTGGGCGGGCGTGTTCGGTATGGCCACGCTGCCCGCCGCACGTGGTCGGGGCGCGGCCCGCGCGGTGCTCGCCGCGCTGGCCGGCTGGGCGGGTGCCCACGCGGCCGACCGGATGTACCTCCAGGTGGAGCACGACAACGCCCCGGCGCTGCGGCTGTACGGGCGGGCGGGCTTCCGTGAACGGTGCGGTTACCACTACCGCGCCGCCGGGTGAGCCCGAGGGGCGCGGAAGTGGATCACCTTGAGTGATCCACTTCCGCAAACCCCCTCAGTCCTCCGGCAGTTCCACCGGCGCGATCTCGTCGTACACATCGCCCGGACCGGGGTTGGTGGCGTCCGTCGTGCCGCCGAAGTGGTGCATGACGCCCCAGACGGCGTTCAGTGCGGTCTGAATCGCGCCCTCGGCCCAGCCGGCCGTCCAGGAGATGTCGTCGCCCGCGAGGAACAGGCCGCGCTTGTCCTCGGGGAGGCGGTCCTGCATGAAGTGGGTGAACAGGCGGCGCTGGTAGCGGTAGTGGCCGGGCAGGTTCGCCTTGAAGGCGCCCATGAAGTACGGCTCGTTCTCCCAGGACACGGTGACCGGGTTGCCGATGATGTGCTTGCGGATGTCGACCTTCGGATAGATCTCCGAGAGCGACTTCAGCATGACCTCCATCCGCTCGTTCACCTCCAGCGGCAGCCACTTGAGGCTGTCGTCGCACCAGGTGTACGAGAGGCAGATGACGGCGGGTTCGTCCGGTCCGTTGTCGAGCAGGTAGGTCCCGCGGGTCATCCGGTCGGTCAGCGTCATCGACATGACGTCCCGGCCGGTCTCCTCGTCCTTGTCCAGCCAGAAGGGCCGGTCGACGGGGACGAAGAGCTTGCTGGACTCCATGTAGTGGGTGCGCTCCATCGCCGTCCAGTGGTCGATGGGGAACAGCGAGTCGTCACAGGCGATCTTGCTCAGCAGCATCCAGGACTGCGCGGTGAAGACGGCGGCCTCGTAGGTGCGGATGTCGCCGTGCGCGTCGGTGACGGTGATGCGGTTGCCGGCGGTGCGGTTCAGGCGGGTCACCGCGGGCCGGGGGGTGCCGTCGTGCAGCGACGACAGCGAGGTGCCCTGGGCCCAGTGGACGATCTTCGCCGGCTCGCGCTCCCACAGGCGCAGCGGCAGCTGCTGGCTGCCGCCGACGATGCCGCGGTGGTGGTCGTCGGCCTCGGTGTAGACGACGCGCAGGATCTCCAGGATGGAGTTGGGGAAGTCGGTGTCCCAGCCGCCGGTGCCGAAGCCGACCTGGCCGAAGATCTCCCGGTGGCGGAAGGACTTGAAGGCCGTCGAGTCGCAGAGGTAGCCGTAGAAGGTCTGGTTGTCGAGCTTCTCGACGAGCCGGGCCCAGATCTCGCGGATGCGCGGGACATCGCGCTCGCGGATCGCGGTGTTCATGTCGGAGAAGTCCGCGCCCTCTTCCAGGCAGGCGTTCCAGGCGTCCATGACCTGGTGGTAGACCTCGGGGAGGTCCTCGACGGTACGGGCGTAGTGCGACTCGCCCTTGAGGTCGACGACGGTCGACGGGGTGTCCGCGGCCAGCGGGTTGGGGAACGGCGTGGTCGTCAGGCCCACCAGGTCGATGTAGTGCTGGAGCGCCGTCGAGGACGGCGGGAAGCGCATCGCGCCCATCTCGGCGGTCAGGCCCGCGGCCTCGGACGGGGTGCCCTCGAAGCCGACGGTCCGCAGCCGGCCGCCTATCCGGTCCGCCTCGTAGACGACGGGCTTGAGGCCCATCTTCATCAGCTCGTAGGCGGTGACGATGCCGGAGAGGCCGCCGCCGATGACCGCGACCTCCTTGCCGTGCTCGGTCGCGGGGACCTGGCCCAGGCCCGCCGGGTGGGCGAGGAAGTCGTCGTAGGCGTACGGGAAGTCCGGGCCGAACATGGTGATCGGCGGCTGGGCATCCGCGTGGTGGGCGGCGGTGGGCACCGTGGACGTCATCGGGGACGGGCTCCTTGCAGACAGGGCACAGCAGGCAGGGCAGTGCAGGCCGGGTGGGCCGGCCTGCGGCGGATCGGGGGCGGGGGCAGGTCAGGTCACGTCAGCGGGCCGTACAGCTCGGGCCGGCGGTCGTGCAGATACGGGTTGTCCGCCCGGGATTCCTTCAGGAACGCGGGGTCGGCATCGGCCCGGACCAGTTCCTCGGTGCGGCCGGCACGGGTGCGGACCACACCGTCCGGACCGGCCAGGCAGCTGAGGCCGACGAACTCGAACTCGCCCTCCACGCCGACCCGGTTGACGTACGCGACGTACATCTGGTTCTCGAAGGCACGGACCGGGATGACGGACTCGGCGACGAACTGGAAGGGGTGCATCTGCGCGGTGGGCACCAGCAGCAGATCGGTGCCGGCCAGCGCATGGGCCCGGACGTTCTCCGGGAACTCCACGTCGTAGCAGATCATCACGCCGATCCGGAGCCCGGCCAGGTCGGCCTGGACGACGGCGCGCTCCCCCGGGGTGAACCATGCGCGCTCGAAGCAGCCGAAGAGATGGGTCTTGCGGTAGTTGGCGAGGCGCTCGCCCTCGGGGCCGATGAGCTGCGCCGAGTTGTAGACCGCGGCGCTGTCGGACTCGTCCCGCGCGGCGCGCTCGGGGTAGCCGTAGAGGACCGCGATGCCGTGCTCGGCGGCGATCTTCCCGATGGCGCGGGCGCTGTCGCCGTCGGCGGTCTCCGCGAGGCGGTGGACGTCACCGCCGATGGCGTAGCCGGTCAGGAACAGCTCGGGGCAGGCGAGCAGCCCGGCGCCGGTGGCGGCCGCCGCGCGGGCCGCGTCCTCCAGCACCCGCAGGTTGTGCGCGACATCGCCGGGCCGTCCCGAGCTCTGGAGCAGGGCGGTGTGCAGCGACGTCATGGGACCCCTCGGCGGGATGGTGCGGGCGGACGCATTGACGGTACGGGCCGCCGTTGATCCGGGACAAGGCGCCACCGTTGCACGTCAAGGGATGATTCATTGCGCCTTCACGCGGCTGTGCGGTGATTCGTTGCGTTCATGCGGGTGCGGTCCTGAGGGCGGTCCTGGCGGGCGGCCGTGCGCATGGTGGCCGGGTACGCGTCCGGTGGCCGGGGCCCACTCCGGTGCCGGTGCGGTCCGTTCGTGGCGCGTGGTGTCTGATCGTTGTCGTCGAATACTGGTGATCAATGGGTTCGGGTCGGCGCGCTTCGTTGCGTGCCGCCCGGCCCGGGACAGGAGCGGTGATGGCGACGATGCGGGCGGTTCCCCTGGTGGGCGGGCCGGTGGAGTTACGGGGTGCGCTGGACCTGGAGGTCACTCCGACGGGGGTGCTGCCGCGCCGGCTGCCCGAGTGGACCAAGGAGCAGTACCAGGACCCGTCGGTCCACGGGGTGACCCTGATGCCGTCGGGCGTGCGGCTGGTGTTCCGCACCGACGCGCGGGAGCTGGAGTTCGTGGTACTCACCTCCACGGGCCAGCTCGACACCGACCCCGAGCCCCGCCCGACCGGGATGCTGGAGCTGCTGGTGGACGGCGCCCCGGCCGGGCGCCGGCAGGCGCCGGTGGGGAACGTGCTGCGGATGGCGCGACCGGGGGCCGAGCAGCGGCTGATCCCGGGCGAGCCGGGGACCGTGCGGTTCACCGGGCTGCCGGACGGGATGAAGACCGTGGAGCTGTGGCTGCCCCAGCAGACCCCCACGGAACTGGTCGCCCTGCGCGCCGACGGCGAGGTGCTGGCGCCGCTGCCGGACGGGCGGCGCCGCTGGGTGCACCACGGGAGTTCCCTCAGCCACTGCCTGGAGGCGGACGGCCCGACCGGCACCTGGCCGGTGGTGGCGGCCGCGCTCGGGGGCGTGGAGGTGATCAACCTCAGCCAGGCGGGCAACGCCGTGCTCGACCCCTATGTCGCCCGGACGATCCGGGACCTGCCCGCCGACCTGATCAGCCTCAAGGTAGGCATCAACATCGTGAGCCTGGCGGCCTTCCGGCTGCGGACGTTCGGCCCGGCGGTGCACGGCTTCCTGGACACGATCCGGGAAGGGCATCCGGACACCCCGCTGCTGCTGATGTCCCCGGTGAGCTGTCCGGCCCTGGAGGAGACTCCCGGCCCGACGGCAACGGCCCCGGACGGGAAGCTCACGGCCCTGGGCGATCCGGCCGATGTGGCCGGCGGAGCGCTGTCGCTGACGGTGGTCCGCGCCGAGCTGTCCCGGATCGTGGCGGCCCGGCGGGCACACGACCCCCATCTCCACCATCTCGACGGACGCGCGCTGCTCGGCCCGGACGAGACGGACGACCTGACCGACGGGCTGCACCCCGGCCCCGCCGCGTACCGCCGGATGGGCAACCGCTTCGCCGCCCACGCCTTCGCGGACGGGGGTCCCTTTCACTGAGCGGGCCCCTCCCGGTGAAGGGAGTGCGCTTCGCGCGTGCGGGTAACCGGGCCACCGGTCAGGTCACCCCGTCATCGCCCGCCGCGTCCCGCAAGGACTCCCGCATCGTCTCCCGTACCAGCCCGCGCAGCCAGCGGTGGCCGGCGTCGGCGTCCTGGCGTGGGTGCCAGGCCATCTCCAAGGTCATCGTGGGCAGTTCGAGCGGGATCGGCAGGGTGCGCAGGCCCAGGCTGCGGACCGTCGCCACCCCGGCCCGCTCGTTGGCCAGGCCGACCGCGTCGCTGTCGCGGATCATCATCAGCGACGCGGCGAAGGTCGGGACGGTGGCGATCACCTTGCGCCGCAGTCCGCGGGCGGCCAGCGCCGCGTCGACGGGGCCGGTCAGGCGGCCGCGGCGGGAGAAGTTGAGGTGCGAGGCGTCGGCGAAGCGGCGGACGGTGAGGCTTCCGGTGGTCAGCGGATGGCCCTCGCGTACGACGGCGACGCTGCGGTCGGTGCACAGCTCCTCCCGGCAGATCTCCGGCTCGGGGCTGTCGATCACGCCGAGTTCCAGGTCAGCGGCGCCGTCCCGCAGCAGCGGCAGATCGATATGGCTCTCGCCGAGGAAGCGCAGCACGACCTGCGGCGCTTCCTCGGCGGCGCGGGCGACCAGGCGCGGACCGACGGCGGTGACGAAGAGGTCGTTGGCGTTGATGGTGAACACCCGGGCCAGCTGGGCCGGATCGGCCGGCGCGGAGGGGGCCAGCACGCCGTGCGCCGCCTCCACCAGCCGCCGCACGTCGGCCCTGATTTCCAGGGCGCGCGGGGTGGGCACCATATGGCGGCCGGCGCGCACGAGAACGGGATCGCCGATGGTGCGTCGGATGCGGCCGAGGGCGCGGCTCATGGCCGGTCCGGAGAGACCTAACCGGTCGGCGGCCGCGGTCACGCTCTGCTCTTCGAGCAGGGCGTCCAGTGCCGTCAGCAGGTTGAGGTCGATGTTTGCGTTTCGCGCAATCACGAGGGCACACCTTGCCTGGGAGGTCAACTGAAGCGGACCTTAGCGCCCCACTGATGACCTTCGCCGCTTCCCCGCCCGACTCCCGTTCCGCGCCCGGCTGTTGCGGGCCAACGGCACCTGTGTGCCGGTCTTCGCGGGGCTGTTGCGCCCCGGGTGCCGCGGCAGTCCGCGACGCCTGCCTGCGGCCGGCAGGCGACCGGCCGCGTCAGCCCGGTGCCCCCGAGCTGTAGCGCCGCAGCAGCGGCGAGAGCACCAGCACCGACTTCGTCCGCTCCACGAACGGTTCGCCCGCGATGCGTTCCAGCACCCGCTCGAAGTGCCGCATGTCCGAGGCGAAGACCTGGACGACGGCGTCCGCCTCACCGGTGACGGTGGAGGCGGACGCCACTTCCGGGTAGCGCGACAGTCCGCGGTGGATCGCCTCGGGCGAGGTGTTCCGGCGGCAGTAGATCTCGATGAACCCCTCGGTCTCCCAGCCGAGCGCGGCCGGATCGACCCGTACGGTGAATCCGGTGATCGCGCCGTCCGCCCGCAGCCGGTCCACCCGGCGCTTGACGGCCGGTGCGGACAGCCCGACCTCCTGGCCGATGTCGGCATAGCTGCGGCGGGCGTCCGCGGCGAGGGCGTGGACGATGCGTTCGTCGAGATCGTTCAGTCGCACTGCGGGTGGATCACTTCTCTGCGGTGGCCAATCGGGAGCGGCGCAAGCCGTAACCGAAGTAGACCACAAGGCCCACGGCCATCCAGACACCGAAGACCACCCAGGTCACGGCGCCGAGGCTGCCCATCATGTAGAGGCACAGCAGGAAGCCGATCGCCGGGAAGAGCGGCGAGAGCGGGGTGCGGAAGCTGCGCGGCATGTCGGGCCGGGTGCGGCGCAGCACGATCACCGCGACATTGACCAGCGCGAAGGCGAACAGGGTGCCGATGCTGGTGGCGTCGGCCAGTTCGCCCAGCGGCACCGCCGCGGCGAGCACTCCGCAGAACAGCGAGACGATCACGGTGTTGGCGCGCGGCGCACCGCTCTTGGGGTGCACCTTGGAGAACACCTTCGGCACCAGCCCGTCCCGCGACATCGCGAACAGGATGCGGGTCTGGCCGTAGAGCACGGTCAGCACGACGCTGGCGATGGCGACCACCGCGCCGAAGGCGAGCAGCACGGCCCACCAGCTCTGGCCGGTGACCGTCTTCATGATCCCGGCGAGCGCGGCCTCCGAACCCTCGAACTTCTGCCAGGGCATCGCGCCCACGGCGATCGCCGCGACCAGGCAGTACAGCGCCGTGACGATCACCAGCGAGAGCATGATCGCGCGCGGCAGGTCACGCTGCGGGTCCTTGGCCTCCTCACCGGCGGTGGAGGCGGCGTCGAAGCCGATGTACGAGAAGAACAGGGTGGCGCCGGCGGCGCTGACGCCCGCCATGCCCATCGGGAAGAAGTTCGCGTAGTTGCCGGACCGCACACCCTGGATGGCGACACCGCAGAACAGCAGCAGCGCGGCGATCTTGACGACGACCATGATCGTGTTGGCGCGGGCGCTCTCCTTGGCCCCGCCCAGCAGGAACACCATCGCGAGCAGCACGACGAGCAGGGCCGGCAGGTTGAAGACGCCGCCGTCGCCGGGCGGCTGGGACAGCGCTTCCGGGATGGTGAAGCCGAAGACGCCGCCGAGCAGCTCGTTCAGGTACTCGCCCCAGCCCACGGCGACGGCCGCGACCGAGACGCCGTACTCCAGGACCAGGCACCAGCCGCAGACCCAGGCGACCAGCTCACCGAGGGTGGCGTAGGCGTAGGAGTACGACGATCCGGAGACCGGGATGCTGCCGGCCAGCTCCGCGTAGGACAGGGCGGAGAACAGCGCGGTGACGCCGGCCAGCACGAAGGCGAGGATGACCGCGGGCCCGGCGTCCGGGACCGCCTCGCCGAGGACCACGAAGATGCCGGTGCCGAGGGTGGCGCCGATGCTGATCATGGTCAGCTGCCACATGCCCATCGAGCGGCGGAGCGTTCCCCCCTGCCCCTGGCCGCCCTCGGAGACCAGCCGCTCGACGGGCTTGCGCCGCATCAGCCGAGTGGCCAGGCCCCCGGCCGAGGGGGGTCGGGGGTCGCTGTCCCCTGCGGGCGGGGCTGCGCCGTGCTCCAACACTGGGGTGGCTCCTTTATCGCTGCCGATCGGATGACGGGTACGGATGGCGACGACCGGCAGCGGTCGGTACAAGGGCATGCCGAAGCACCCCGCAGGCAGGAGACCGCCGAGCAGACGGTCTCCGCCACTCCACGTACAGCGCTTGACCTTACGGGCCGCCGCTGACCTGCCGTAATGCGGGTTCCTTGCGCAACAGCACAGGATCGTTGCGCACCGGCGCGGCAGGCGGCCGTTCGTTGCGCGCCGGGTTCCGATCGTACGGGTTCCGGCCGGGTGGACCGGACCGGGGCCCCGGGTTCCACTTAGCCGAACGGCCCCGCACCGGGTCGGTGCGGGGCCGTTGAAAGGGCCGGTGGCGGGGCCGGTGAGCGGCCCCGCGCCGGATCAGTTCCAGCTGTCGTGCAGCGGCTTGCCCTCGGCGTAGCCGGCGGCGCTCTGCACCCCGACCACGGCCTTCTCGGCGAACTCGGCCAGGGAGGCCGCGCCCGCGTAGGTGCAGGAGCTGCGGACGCCCGCGATGATCGAGTCGATCAGGTCCTCGACGCCGGGGCGCGCCTGGTCGATGAACATCCGTGAGGTGGAGATGCCCTCCTCGAAGAGCGCCTTGCGGGCCCGGTCGTAGGCCGACTCGTCGCTCGTGCGGTTGCGCACCGCACGGGCGGAGGCCATGCCGAAGCTCTCCTTGTACGGCCGGCCGTCGGCGGTGTGCTGGAGGTCACCGGGCGATTCGAGGGTGCCGGCGAACCAGGAGCCGATCATGACGTTGGACGCGCCCGCGGCCAGCGCCATGGCGACGTCGCGGGGGTGCCGGACGCCACCGTCGGCCCAGACGTGCTTGCCGAACTTCTTGGCCTCGGCGGCGCACTCCAGCACCGCGGAGAACTGCGGCCGGCCGACGCCGGTCATCATCCGGGTGGTGCACATCGCGCCCGGTCCGACCCCGACCTTGATGATGTCGGCACCGGCCTCGATCAGATCGCGGACGCCCTCCGCGGCGACGATGTTGCCCGCCACGATCGGGATGTCCGGGTCCAGCGCCCGGACCGCCTTGACCGTGTTGATCATCGACTCCTGGTGGCCGTGCGCGGTGTCCACGACGAGGGTGTCCACACCGGCGTCCAGCAGGGCGTTGGCCCGCCCGGCCACATCGCCGTTGATGCCGACGGCGGCGGCGATCCGCAGCTTGCCGTTGGCGTCCGTGGCGGGGGTGTACAGGGTGGCGCGGAGCGCGCCCTTGCGGGTGAGGATGCCGACCAGCATTCCGTCCGCGTCGACCGCGGGCGCGAGCTTGCGGTTGGCGGCGTCGAGGCGGTTGAAGGCCTCCCGCGGGTCGATGTCCGCGTCCAGGACCAGCAGGTCCTTGGACATGACCTCGGCCAGCTGCGTGAAGCGGTCCACCCCGGCCAGGTCGTGTTCGGTGACGACGCCGACCGGGCGGCCGCCCTCGACGACGATGCCCGCGCCGTGCGCCCGCTTGGGCAGCAGCGACAGGGCGTCGGCGACGGTCGCGACCGGGGACAGCACGATCGGCGTGTCCAGTACCAGATGACGGCGCTTTATCCAGGTGACGACGTCGGTGACGACATCGAGCGGGATGTCCTGCGGGATGACGACCAGGCCACCGCGGCGGGCCACGGTCTCGGCCATCCGGCGGCCGGCGATCGCGGTCATGTTGGCGACCACGAGCGGGATGGTGGTCCCGGTCCCGTCGTGCGAGGAGAGGTCCACGCCCTGGCGGGAGCCGACGGCGGAGCGGCCGGGCACCATGAACACGTCGTCGTAGGTCAGGTCGTAGGGCACCGAAGAACTCTCTTCGAGCGCGCCGTTCTTCGGGTTCAGGAATCGCATATGGCCAGGATACGGGCCCTGACCAGGGGTCATATGATTGTCCGAGCGCCCTGCGGGCCGTGTGTGCGATCCCCCAAGGGCCCCGTGGACCCCGGTGGGGCGAGGTCCGGCCGGCCCCTCCACGGCGGACCGCGCGCCGCCTGGCATCGCGGCTGGTCGGGCCGCTACGACCGCCGGTCGACGCCCTGCCGGGCCCGCCCCCTGGCCATGATCACGGCCAGCCCGGTGTCGGTGTCCCGCCAGTAGCCCACCGCGTCCGCCAGCACCCCTTCGACGATGCTCCAGTCGTCCGGCGCGGCGGCCGCGTAGCCCTGCCAGCCGGTCACCACGAGCAGCCGGCCGCGGCCGGGCGGGCACCAGGACAGATCGGTGAGGCAGTCGGCGAGCGCGTCCCAGTTGCGGCCGAACCAGTCCGGCAGCCGCAGCGCGCGGGCGCAGCGCTCCATGAAGGCCGCCTTGTCCGCGATCTCGTCGAGGTCCAGGGACGCACCGGTCCAGCCGGCGTCCCGGGCGGCGGTCAGCGCGTCCGCCACCGAGCGCTCAGCGGGCCAGGGCAGCACCCCCGGGGGTGTGCTGCCGTCGAGGACCGCCGCCAGGGGCCGGGGCACGGGACCCGTCATCGAAGCACCGCCTTGAAGGACCGGTAGTGATCGTTGGTGTAGTACGTCTCATGGCCCTCGCCGGTGACGAGCCGGCGGGCACCGCGGTCCGGTGCGCCGGGCGTGGGCACGGTGTACTCGTGGTAGTAGCCGCGCGGGTGACGGGGCAGCAGCCGCTCCCGGTTGCCGAAGACCGTCCCGTCCCGGTCGTACGGCAAGGGCCCGCCGGCGTCGATCAGCCGCAGGGTGTCCCGTGCCCGGGACGGCAGCTCGCCGACCGGGACGACGGGCATCCCGCGGGCCCAGTCCGGTACGCCGGAAGCGCGGGGCGAACTGTCCACGACGGTCGCGGTGGACCGCGGCGTTCCGGACGAACTCCCGTGGGCACCACCGCCCGTGGCGCACCCGGTCAGCACCAGGAGCAGCCCGGCGAGCAGCGCGCCGGCAACGGCGGCGGCACGGCGCGGGACGGAGCGGATCACCATGCGCCGATGCTGTCACAGGCCCGCGCAGGCTGCTCGTCGATGGCGCCGGGACGGGTACTTGCGGCCGGGGCGGCACCGGCCCCGCCCGGCGGGCCCGCGCCGCGTCACGCCCCGGTGTGCGTCCCGCCCCGTCGCACCGGGACACGGCGGGCGGCCCGCCCCGTCGAGCCAGGCCCGGCCACTTCGCCCCCGGCCTGTGTCACGCCCCGTCAGGGTCCGCCCGGTCCAGTGCGGGGCGCGGCCCCGGGCCGGTCTCCAGCAGCAGGTGGTCGGCCGCCGCGGTGTCCGTGACCAGGCTCGTCACCAGCCCGGAGCGCAGCACCGCGCCGATCGCGGCGGCCTTTCGCCGGCCGCCCGCGATGGCGACGACCTCCGGGATGCGGCGCAGCCGGTCCGCCTCGACGGTGATGCACCGCTCACCGAGGTCCCGGCCGATCCGCCGCCCCTCGGCGTCGAAGAGGTGCGCCGACATCTCGGCGGCGGCACCCAGCGAGGCGTAGTGCTCCCGCTCCTGGTCCGTCAGCATGTCGTAGACGGTGGAGACGCCCGGCTCCCAGGAGCCGATGGAGACACAGGCGACGGTGACCTTGTCGAAGTAGTCGAAGGCGCGGGCGATGCCGGTCTGGTGGCGCAGCGCCTCGGCGGTCGCCGAGTCGGGCAGCAGCATCGGCGCGTAGATCGGGTGCGCCTCGCCGCCGGAGACGTCGGCCGCACGGCGCACCGCCTCGACGGAGCCACGGTCGGCGGTGCCCGCGTCGTAGACACCGGTCAACTGCACGACGGTGCACGGCGGGAGGCGGTGCAGCGCGGCGGCCATGTGAATGGTCGACCGGCCCCAGGCCAGCCCCAGCACATCGCCCTCGGCGACCAGCTCGCCCAGCAGGTCGGCCGCGACCTCGCCGAGGTTCTCCGGGTCGGCGGCGTCCTCGGGCGGGGTCTGGCCGCCGAAGGCGGGGGGAGCGTCGGCGGGCGACTCGACGACCACCGCGTGCCGCAGGCCGTAGCGGGCCCGCAGGGCGTCGGAGCGTTCGGCGTCCAGCTCGGAGGGCACCCGGATCTCGATCCGTACGAGATCACGCTCCAGCGCCGTCTCCAGCACCCGCGCGACCTTGAACCGGCTGACGCCGAATTCCTCCGCGATCTGAATCTTCGACTTGCCCTCAAGATAGAAACGGCGGGCCATTGCCGCGGCCTGCACCAGCTCGGCAGGGCCCATTCCGGACTGTGGGCGGCTGGCTACCACGAAATTCTCCCCTTTTGCGCATCTGATCGAGTCTTTGCTCATCCTTTCAGAAACCCGGGGGCAGCGGGGACCATCGGGGTCCCGACCCTCGTGAACGCTGGGTAGCGCCACGGACAAGGGGCGGCTCCGCCGGGCCACGGGGAAATTCCCGTGACCGGAATCGACCGGGCCGCCCACGCCCCCTTCCGAAATTCAGTGCGCGCAGCCCCAGCCCGCCGCCGCGGTCGCCGTCTCGGCCTTTTCCCGCAGGTCGCGGACCGCCTTCGCCGGATCGTCCGCGCCGTACACCGCGGAGCCCGCGACGAACACATCGGCGCCGGCCTCGGCGCACCGCTCGATGGTGGCCTCGGAGACCCCGCCGTCCACCTGGAGCGCCAGCTGAAGCCCGTGCTTGGAGATCAGCTCACGGGTGCGGCGGATCTTCGGCAGCATGATGTCCAGGAACGCCTGGCCGCCGAAGCCCGGCTCCACGGTCATGATCAGCAGCATGTCCAGCTCGGGCAGCAGGTCCTCGTACGGTTCGATCGGCGTGGCCGGCTTCAGCGCCATCGACGCCCGCGCGCCCTTGGCCCGGATCTCCCGCGCCAGCCGCACCGGCGCGGCGGCGGCCTCCACGTGGAAGGTCACGGAACCGGCCCCGGCCTCGATGTACTGCGGCGCCCAGCGGTCCGGGTCCTCGATCATCAGATGCAGATCGAGCGGGGTGTCCGTCGCCTTGCTCAGCGATTCCACGACCGGCACGCCGAGGGTGAGATTCGGGACGAAGTGGTTGTCCATGACGTCGACGTGCAGCCAGTCGGCGCCCTCGACGGCCTTCGCCTCCTCGGCGAGGCGGGCGAAGTCGGCGGACAGAATGCTGGGGTTGATCAAGGCCATGCCCCCCAGTATGGCGTGCGGGGCGAGGGTCGGAGGAGGGGGGACGGTCACGGGTGCGGCGGAGGCCCAAGCTCCTGAGGGCTCAGCTCACCGCCTCGCGCCCCACCCGCTCAGCCGGTGCGCCGCAGCAACGCCAGATACATCGCGTCCGTGCCGTGCAGATGCGGCCACAGCTGGACGTCCGGGCCGTCGCCGAGGGCCGGTACGCCGGGCATCAGCGGGCGGGCGTCGATCCACTCCGCCTCGACCGGGTCGCCGCCCCGTCCCTTGAGGACGTCGTCCACCACGGCCCGGGTCTCGGCCGGATGCGGTGAGCAGGTCGCATAGCCGACGACACCGCCGATCCGGACCGCCGCGAGCGCCTGCCGCAGCAGCTCGCGCTGGAGCGGGGCGAAGCCGTCCAGATCCTCCGGACGACGGCGCCAGCGGGCTTCCGGACGACGGCGCAGCGCGCCCAGACCGGTGCACGGGACGTCCACCAGCACCCGGTCGAAGGCGCCGGGCCGCCAGGCGGGGCGGGTGCCGTCGGCCGCGATGACCGCGTACGGGCCGGGGTTGCCCTCCAGCGCACGGGCCACCAGGCGCGCACGGTGCGGCTGCTTCTCCGACGCCAGCAGGGCGGCGCCGCGCTGCGCGGCGAGCGCCGCCAGCAGCGCCGCCTTGCCGCCGGGGCCGGCACAGCCGTCGAGCCAGGCGCGGTCGGGGCCCTCGACGGGCGCGTTGGCCAGCGCCAGGGCGACGAGCTGGCTGCCCTCGTCCTGCACCCCGGCGCGCCCCTCGCGGACCGGGTCCAGCGCGCCCGGCTCTCCGCCTTCCGCGAGCCGCACCGCGTACGGGGACCACCGCCCGGGGAGCGTGCTCTCCTCGCCGGCCGCCGCCATCAGCTCCTCGGTGGTGCTCCGGCCGGGCCGGGCCACCAGGGTCACCTCGGGGCGTTCGTTGTCCGCCTCCAGCAGGTCCTCGATACCGGCCCGGCCACCGCCGAGCGCGTCCCACAGGGCCGAGACGATCCAGCGGGGGTGGGCATGCACGATGCCGAGGTGGTCCTCGGGGTCCTCGTCGTACTCCGGGGCGACCCGCTCCAGCCAGCCGTCCAGGTCATGGGCCGCGACCTTGCGCAGTACGGCGTTGACGAACTTCGCCCGGCCGTCGCCGAGCACCACCCGGGCCAGCTCGACGCTGGCGCTGACCGCGGCGTGCGTCGGAATGCGGGTGCCGAGCAGTTGATGCGCCCCGAGCGTCAGCACGTCCAGCACCGGCGGGTCCACCTCCCGCAGCGGCCGGTCCACGCACTGCGCGATGATCGCGTCGTACGTCCCCTGCCGGCGCAGCGAGCCGTACACCAGCTCGGTCGCCAGCGCCGCGTCCCGGGCGTCGAAGTCGCCGCCCTCACGCGCCTTGCGCAGCAGCGGCGGCAGGACCAGATTCGCGTAGGCGTCGCGCTCGTCGACGGCCCGCAGCGCCTCGAACGCAAGGATCCGGACCGGGTCCTTCTGCGGGCGGCGATGGGGCTTGCTGGGGCGACGGCGCGGCTGCTGACTCACAGAAAAGGTGCTCCGGATACGAGAAGAGGGATCCCTCCCAGCCTACGCGGACCGGATGGCGGCGACCCCGGGGAGGGAGGGGGTGAGAGGTGGGATGAGGGATGGGGCGCAGCGGGCAGCGCGGCGTGGTGAGCGGCGCGGGGACCAAGGCACAGAGGCCGCGACACGGTGGGTGGCGCGGGCAGTGGTTGGCGCGCGGGACGCGGCGTGGGGGCCACGGCGCGGCAGGCGGCGCGAGTGGGCGGGCCGCTCGGGAATAACCGCCCGCCCCGCCACGTTGTGGCCCCGCAGGGGGCGCTCGCATCCCCTACGGGATGTGTTCGCCCACCCCCTACGGCCGGTCCCCCAGCCGCTCCCCCGCCTCGATGCGTACGCCGCGCGCCCAGTCCGCCGCCTTCATGGGCTTCTTGCCCTGCGGCTGGACCCAGTTGAGTTCCAGGGCGTGACTGCCGGTGCCGACGTGGACCGCCTTCTTCGAGACGGCGAGTTCGCCGGGCGCCAGGTCCAACTCCCCGTGTTCCGTAGCCGAGTTGGCCGACATCAGCTTCAGGCGCTCACCGCGGAAGACCGTCCAGGCGCCGGGTGCGGGCGCGCAGCCGCGGATCACCCGGTCGACCCGCAGCGCGGGCGCCGCCCAGTCCACCTTCGCGTCCTCGACCTCGATCTTCGGGGCGAGCGTGACACCGTCGGCCGGCTGCGGCACCGCCTGCAGCGTGCCGTCCTCGATGCCGTCCATCGTCGCCACCAGCAGCCCGGAACCGGCGAACGCCAGCCGGGTGAGCAGATCGCCGCTGGTGTCCGTCGGCCGGACCTCCTCGGTCAGCACGCCGAAGACAGGGCCGGAGTCCAGACCGGTCTCGATCTGGAAGGTCGAGGCGCCGGTCACCTCGTCGCCCGCGAGCACCGCATGCTGCACGGGCGCCGCGCCCCGCCAGGCGGGCAGCAGCGAGAAGTGCAGATTGACCCACCCCTTGGCGGGAATGTCGAGCGCGGACTTCGGCAGCAGCGCACCGTAGGCGACCACCGGGCAGCAGTCCGGCGCGATCTCCCGCAGCCGGGCCAGAAAGTCCTCGTCGCGCGGCTTGGCGGGCTTGAGCACCTCGATGCCCGCCTCCTCCGCGCGCTCCGCGACGGGGCTGGCGACCAGCTTCCGGCCGCGTCCGGCGGGGGCGTCGGGCCGGGTCACCACGGCCACGACCTCGTGCCGGTCCGAGGCGATCAGGGCATCGAGGGCGGGTACGGCGACCTCGGGGGTGCCGGCGAAGACAAGCCTCATGGGTGGCGAACTACCTCTCACACGCAGCGGAACGACACACCAGTCTATGGGGCCGTCCCGGGCCGTGGGCGGTGCATCCAGGGGGCGTACACCATTTCCCGCGCCTCGTAAGGAAGCTCGTACGCCCCCATACCGTGACCAGAGCCGCTCCTGTCGCGTTGGTCAAACAGCATTGACCCGACCGGGCCGCTTTGGCGGCCCGCTCGTTTTCATCCTTCCTATTCCACGCCGGTTCGAGAGGCTTGCTCATGGCCGACCACGCAACCCACGACGCCCAGGCGCGCGCCAGCCTGCATCTCCTGGTGCGGGACATCGAACGGGTGCGCCGGCAGGTGGACGCATTGCGCACGCTGACCGCTCAGCTCGGCAACGTCTACCGGCCGCGGCGCACGGGCCCCTCCGCGGGCTTCGTCGTCTACGGACGCGCGCCCGCTCCGACGGTGCGCCTCGCCCAGGAACTGCGGGACAGCGTCGAAACCCTCGTCACGGCCGCGGTCGACTTCGACCGTTCGCTGGGATTCTCCTGGGACGCGGTGGGCTCGGCGCTGGGCGTCACCAAACAGGCGGTACACCGCCGTTACGGCTCCCGCAGAGCCACGACCCAGTCGGCCGCGGAGGGCAACGGCGCCGAGCCGGCGGTGCGTTCGCCCGAGTCCTCGGCGACCCGCGCGGTCACCGTGGCCGCGGGGCTGCCGGGTTCCGCGGCCGTCCCGGCCGCCCGCGCCATGCCGGCCCAGCCCTCCGCCGTCACCCGCGACGAGCCGGCCCGGCCGGGCGCCTTCCCCGGGCCCCGCAACGGCTGAACCACCCGCGACACCGGGCGCCTTCGCCCCCACGCCGCTCGCCAACGCCCCGGGACGCCGACCTCGGTCCCGGGGCGGCGCCATGCCCGGGGGCGGCGCCGTGTGCGGAGCAGCGCCGTGTGCGCGGCCGCCCCTCACCCCAGGTCCGGCGGGTCGATCCGGACGCGTACGGCCTCGCCCTCCCGTTTGACCAGCCGGGCCGCGCGGGCGGCCTTGAGCGCGGCGGCGAGGGCCGCGCCCTGACCGGGACGGACCCGCACGAGAGCACGCTCCCACTGCTCGCCCGGCGGCGGGTCGCCCGGACGGCGCGGACGCGCCGGGTCCGGGACCGGCAGTGGTACGGGCCCCAACACCTCGGCGCCTTCGGGGAGTTGGGCGGATCTCAGCAGCTCGGCGACGTCCTCGCCGCGGCCTGCCACGGAGGCCATCCGCGACACCGGCGGGAACCCCAGCTCGGCCCGCTCGGCCAGCTCACGGACCGCATGGCCGACCGGGTCCCAGCGCACCAGCGCCTGCACCGGCCGCAGCGTCGGCTCCGCGATCACCGCGACCGTGCCGCCCGCCGCCTGGCCACGGACCAGCGCGGCGGCGCCCAGCCAGCGGCGCAGCGCCTCCTCCCCCGCCCGCAGATCCGGCCGCCCCAGCAGCGCCCAGCCGTCCAGCAGCAGCGCCGCCGCATACCCGCCGCCCTCGGCCACCGGCTCGGCGCCCGGGGTACTCACCACGAGCGCGGGGGCACCGGGGACCGTGGCCAGCACATGGTCCCGCCCGGAGGTCCGCACCGGAACCGCGGGGAACACCCGGCCCAGCTCCTCCGCGGTCCGCCGTGCCCCCACGATCTGCGCCCGCAGCCGCGCACCGCCGCACTCGGAGCAGTGCCAGTCCGGCTCCGGCCGTCCGCACCAGCCGCAGCACAGCTCGCCGGCGTCCTGCGACTCCAGCGGTCCCGCGCAGGTCCGGCAGCGCGCGGGGGTACGGCACCGTTCGCACGCCAGCCGGGGCGCATATCCCCGGCGCGGGACCTGGATGAGCACCGGTCCGCGCTGGAGACCCTCCCGGACCACCTGCCAGGCCATCGTCGGCAGCCGGGCGGCCCGCGCGGCGGCGTCCCTCGCCTCGTCACCGTCGCCGACCGTACGCACCAGCGGCGCGGCGGCGCGGACCTGTTCGCGTTCGGCGGTCAGCGGGCGCGCCCAGCCCGTCTCGACCAGCTGGGCCGCCTCGACCGTGCAGCTCAGCCCGCCCAGCAGGAATCCGGCGCGCTCATGGACCGACCGCTGGATGAGGACCTCGCGGGCATGCGGCTGCGGGGCGTGCGGATCGCTGTGGCTGGCGTCCCCGTCGTCCCAGAGGGCGACCAGGCCCAGTCCGGCGACCGGCGCGAACATCGCCGCCCGGGTCCCCACCACGGCACGGACCGCGCCCCGGCTGACCGCCAGCCAGCGGCGATAGCGCTCCTCCGGCCCGGCGTCGGCGGTCAGCAGCACATGTCGGCCCGCTCCGATCAGCTCGCCGAGCGCCGCGTCCACCCGCGCCGCGGCCCGCCCGTCCGGCACCACGACCAGCGCGCCGCGCCCGCCCGCCAGCGTCGCGGCGACCGCCCGCGCCAGCTCCTGCGGCCAGGTCACCCCGGGCAGCGCCGTCCATACCGCCCGTGGCGCGTCCCCCCGGGTCAGCGCCGCCAGAAATCCGGCGCCTGCGCCGTAGCGCTCCCAACTTCCGGGCTCCGGGGGGGAGTTGGGCGGCAGTGGGGCGGGCGACGGCTTGGCCTCCGCGCGCGCCCTGCGCGGAGGCACCGCCAGCTGCACCACATCGGCGAGCGTGCCGGCATAGCGGTCCGCGACCGACCGGCACAGCGCCAGGAGCTCGGGCGTCAGCACCCGCTCGGACGACAGCACCTGCGCGATCGGGGCGAGCACCCCCCGGAAGTCGCTCTCCGCGGCCCGCTCCACGATGAACCCGCTGACCAGCTTGCCGCCCTCGCGCCGGCCGCCCTTCTCGCCCGCCCCGAAGCGCACCCGGACGCGCACCCCGGGCTGCGCCTCCTGGTCCATCGCCGCCGGGACCGCGTAGTCGAAATAGCGGTCGAGGTGCACCAGCCCCTTGTCGACCAGCACCCGCGCCACCGGCAGGTCCGCCGCCAGCTCGGCGCCCCGCCAGGTCCGCGGCTTCGCCCGCTCCGCCTTGGTCTCCCGCACGGCCTCCCGGATGAGGGCCAACTGCTCGCCCGCATCCGAGGCCCCCGCCTCCGGTCGCCCGTTCTCCCTGCTCACAGCATCAGTCTTAGCAGACCGCACGGACAGTGCCGGGCGGCCTGTGGACAACCGACGGCCCCGGACCGGCGAGCGGTCCGGGGCCGTGGCTTGTCACACGGGTGGTACGGGACTTACAGCCCCGCGGCCTTCTTCAGCGCCTCGACGCGGTCGGTGCGCTCCCAGGTGAAGTCCTCCAGCTCACGGCCGAAGTGGCCGTAGGCGGCGGTCTGGGCGTAGATCGGACGGAGCAGATCGAGGTCGCGGATGATCGCCGCCGGGCGGAGGTCGAAGACCTCGCCGATGGCCTGCTCGATCTTGTCGGTGTCGACGGTGGCGGTGCCGAAGGTCTCGACGAAGAGACCGACCGGCTCGGCCTTGCCGATGGCGTAGGCGACCTGGACCTCGCAGCGGGCCGCGAGGCCGGCGGCGACGACGTTCTTGGCGACCCAGCGCATCGCGTAGGCGGCCGAGCGGTCGACCTTGGACGGGTCCTTGCCGGAGAAGGCGCCGCCACCGTGGCGGGCCATGCCGCCGTAGGTGTCGATGATGATCTTGCGGCCGGTCAGACCGGCGTCACCCATGGGGCCGCCGATCTCGAAGCGCCCGGTCGGGTTGACCAGCAGCCGGTAGCCGTCGGTGTCCAGCTTGATGCCGTCCTCGACCAGCTGGTTGAGGACGTGCTCGACGACGAACTCGCGGATGTCGGGCGCGAGCAGCGAGTCCAGGTCGATGTCGCTGGCGTGCTGCGAGGACACCACGACGGTGTCGAGGCGGACGGCCTTGTGGCCGTCGTACTCGATGGTGACCTGGGTCTTGCCGTCGGGACGGAGGTAGGGGATGGTGCCGTTCTTGCGGACCTCGGACAGGCGCTTGGACAGGCGGTGCGCGAGGTTGATCGGGAGCGGCATCAGCTCCGGGGTCTCGTCGCAGGCGTAGCCGAACATCAGGCCCTGGTCGCCCGCGCCCTGCCGGTCCAGCTCGTCGTCATCGCCCTCGACGCGGTTCTCGTACGCGGTGTCGACGCCCTGGGCGATGTCCGGGGACTGCGCGCCGATGGACACCGAGACGCCACAGGAAGCGCCGTCGAAGCCCTTCTTGGACGAGTCGTAACCGATGTCCAGGATCTTGTTGCGGACGAGGTTGGGGATGTCGGCGTACGCCTTCGTCGTCACCTCGCCGGCCACGTGCACCAGGCCGGTGGTGATCAGCGTCTCCACGGCGACCCGGGACGTCGGGTCTTCCTTGAGGAGAGCGTCGAGGATGGTGTCGCTGATCTGGTCAGCGATCTTGTCGGGGTGGCCCTCGGTGACGGATTCCGAGGTGAACAGGCGGCGGGACACATCGCTCCCTGGGGTTGCAGCGGCTGCTGGCTGATCATTGGCGGAAGGGCCGAGAGCTGCGCTCGGCCCGATCCACTCGCCAGTTTATCGGTCGTATGCGGCATCCGGGCACGCGGTCTCGATTTATGGACCCCCCGTGACCTGGGACACCGCGCCTTACGGTAGGACGATCACCTTGAGGATGTGCCGGGTCAAGGGGACATGCCCGATTTTGCAGGGCTGACGGAGTGATTCCGGGGCCGGTTCGGCGGCTCAGCGACGAGTCTCGGCCAGGCGGGGCGCGACCAGGTCCCAGACCGTTTCGGCCAGGGATTCCTTGGGTCCGTACGGCACCGGGGTCTCGGTTCCGTCGGTGGCGAGGATCACCGCTTCGTTCTCCGCCGAGCCGAACGCCTTCTGCTCGCCCACCTCATTGACGACCAGCAGGTCACAGCCCTTGCGGGCGAGCTTGGCGCGGCCGTTGGCGAGCACCTCGTCGGTCTCCGCGGCGAAGCCGACCACGAGCTGACCCGGGTGGGCCCGCTCGGCGGAGAGTTCGGCGAGGATGTCCGGATTTCGTACCAAGGCGATGGGGTCCGGCTCCTGGCCCTCGACCTTCTTGATCTTGCCGGTGGCGTAGACGGCCGGGCGGAAGTCGGCCACGGCGGCGGCCATCACCACCGCGTCGGCATCCGCGGCGGCCTTCAGCACGGCCTCGCGGAGCTGACGGGCGGTACCGATGTGGACCACGTCCACCCCGGCCGGATCGGGCAGCTCGGTGTTGCCGGCGACCAGGGTGACCCGGGCGCCGCGGGCAGCCGCCGTACGGGCGAGCGCGTAGCCCTGCTTGCCGGAGGAGCGGTTGCCCAGGTAGCGGACGGGGTCCAGCGGCTCGCGGGTGCCGCCCGCGCTGATGACGACATGCCGCCCGGCGAGGTCCCGCTCCGTCGCCCGGTCGCCGCGGGCCAGCACCCGGCGGCAGAACTCGAAGATCTCGGCCGGGTCGGGGAAGCGGCCCTTGCCGGTGTCGACGCCGGTCAGCCGGCCGACCGCGGGGTCGATGACCAGCGCGCCCCGGCGGCGCAGGGTGGCGACGTTCTCCTGGGTGGCGGGGTTCTCCCACATCTCGGTGTGCATCGCCGGGGCGAAGATCACCGGACAGCGGGCGGTGAGCAGGGTGTTGGTCAGCAGATCGTCGGCGAGGCCGTGGGCGGCCTTGGCCAGCATGTCGGCGGTGGCGGGGGCGACCACGACGAGATCGGCGCCCTGGCCGATCCGGACGTGCGGGACCTCGTGGACGGACTCCCAGACCTCGGTGGTCGCCGGGTTGCCGGAGAGCGCCGACCAGGTGGCCTCCCCGACGAAGTGCAGCGCCGAAGCGGTCGGCACCACCCGCACGTCGTGCCCGGACTCGGTCAGCCGCCGCAGCAGCTCGCACGCCTTGTACGCGGCGATCCCGCCGCTGACCCCCAGGACGACCCTGGGCCGCTCCCGCTCCCGCTTGTCCATCGCTTCGCCGCTCCCCGGGCTAGGTCCCTACGTATGCCCCTATGACACACCAAGGGCCCGGCGGATGCTCCGCCGGGCCCTTGGGTACGTCAGTGCGCTGCTTACTGGGCGGGGCCCTCGATGGCCTCGGACGTCAGCAGACCCGCGTTGATCTCGCGGAGCGCGATCGAGAGGGGCTTCTCGTGGACGTGGGTGTCGACGAGGGGGCCCACGTACTCGAGCAGGCCCTCGCCGAGCTGCGAGTAGTACGCGTTGATCTGGCGCGCGCGCTTGGCGGCGTAGATCACCAGGCTGTACTTCGAGTCGGTGGCCTCGAGAAGCTCATCAATGGGCGGGTTGATGATGCCCTCGGGTGCGGTGATGGAAGAGGACACTCTCTACCTTCCGAAGGGGAATGGAGCGGGGTGGAACGAAAAGTTTCGGACGATCCGGGGAGCTGCGCGGTCAGCCGCTGGAGTTCTGGTCCTCGGATCGATTCAGCATCAAGGCTAGCAGCTCACGGCTGACGTCCTCGACGGAGGTGTTGACAAGCGTCACATCGAACTCCTTCTCCGCCGCCAGCTCGATCCTGGCGGCGGCCAGACGGCGCTCGATGACCTCCGGCGCCTCCGTGCCCCGGCCGGTGAGCCGGCGGACCAGCTCGTCCCAGCTCGGCGGGGCCAGGAAGACCAGCTCGGCCTCCGCCATGGACTCGCGGACCTGGCGGGCGCCCTGCAGATCGATCTCCAGCAGGACCGGCTCCCCGGACTCCAGACGGTCCAGCACCGCCTTGCGGGGGGTGCCGTAGCGATTGCCCGCGAACTCGGCCCATTCGAGCAGCTCGCCATTGGCGACGAGCTTGTCGAATTCCTCGCCCTCGACGAAGAAATAGTGGACACCGTGCTGCTCACCGGGTCGCGGCTTGCGGGTGGTGGCCGAAACCGAGAGCCAGACCTCGGGGTGGACCTTGCGCATATGCGCAACGACCGTGCTCTTGCCGACCCCGGAGGGGCCGGAGAGCACGGTCAGTCGCGGTTGTCTGGCCGGGGGCGCGGGGGTCGTCCCCCGGGAGACTGCAGAACTCATGCAGCGATTATTCCAGCTTCCCGGTGATGCCGGAAAATTTCAGGAAGCGGTGCTGCCGAACTCGCGCTCCAGCGACGCGATCTGGTTGGAGCCAAGACCCCGGACACGGCGGCTTTCGGAGATGCCGAGCCGCTCCATGATCTGCTTGGCGCGGACCTTGCCGACGCCCGGCAGGGACTCCAGCAGGGCGGAGACCTTCATCTTGCCGATGACGTCGTTCTCCTGGCCCTGCTTGATGACCTCATGGAGGGAAGCACCGGAGTGCTTGAGCCGATTCTTGACCTCGGCGCGCTCCCGGCGAGCCGCGGCGGCCTTCTCGAGCGCGGCTGCGCGCTGTTCAGGGGTAAGGGGCGGAAGAGCCACGCCTACGTCACCTCGGATGTCGAACTGTCGGATACGGACCAGTGTGGAACCTAGTCACCCCGCATGTGCGGAGCAACGAGCAACGCGCTTACGTGCAGTGCTCTCGACGGAGACTAGCGGGCAAGGGCGCCGGAGTCAGCGAGAACAGACGAAAAGTCCTGGTCAGACTCAGCTGACCAGGACATTTCGGGACCAAACTCCCCGTCTTTACGCTCCTAGGCGAGCGCGGTGCGCACTTCGCCGGCCCATCGGTCCGCCGCAGCTCGCAGCGCCGCGGGGTCCGGACCGTGCCGCAGCACCCCCCGGCTGACGCTCGGGACGACGTTGTGAACGGCGTTCCCGAAGACCTTCGGCAGGTCGGCGGGGGTGGCGCCCTGCGCGCCGATGCCGGGGGCGAGCAGCGGACCATTGATCGCCAGATCGAACGAGGAGAGATCGCCGAGGGTGGCGCCGACGACCGCGCCGAAGGAGCCGAGCGGTTCGGCGCCGGCGTTCTCGGCGGCAAGATGGCCGAGCATCGTCGCCGCGAGGGTGCTGCCGTCCTCGCGCACCGCCCGCTGGACCTCCGCGCCCTCCGGATTGGAGGTGAGCGCGAGGACGAAGAGTCCGGCGCCGCTCTCGCGGGCCAGGTCGGCGGCCGGCCGGAGCGAGCCGTATCCGAGGTACGGGGAGACCGTCAGCGCGTCCGAGAACAGCGGGGAGTCCGGGCGCAGGAAGGTCTCGGCGTAGGCGGCCATGGTGGAGCCGATGTCGCCGCGCTTGGCGTCCATCACCACCAGGGCACCGCGCTCGCGCGCCTCGACGACGGCGGTCTCCAGGACGGCCAGGCCGCGCGAGCCGAAGCGCTCGAAGAACGCAGACTGCGGCTTGAAGACGGCGACCGTGTCGCCGAGGGCCTCCACCACGGTCCGGGTGAACCGCGCCAGGCCCGCGACATCGTCGTTCAGGCCCCAGTCGGCCAGCAGCGAGGCATGCGGGTCGATGCCGACGCAGAGCGGGCCGCGGGTGTCCATGGCCTGCCGGAGGCGCGCCCCGAAGGGGACCGGCGGGTGGGTGACGGCTTCCTGGGTCATGCGGTCACCTTCTTGTGCTCGGCGCCGACGGCGTCGGCGAGGGTGGCGTAGGGGCTGTTGCGCAGACGGGCGGCCAGCCCCTTGTGGATCGCGCGGCACCAGAACGGGCCCTCGTAGATGAACGCGCTGTAGCCCTGGACGAGGGTGGCGCCGGCGAGGATGCGCTGCCAGGCGTCCTCGGCGTTCTCGATGCCACCCACCCCGATGAGGGTGATCTTGTCGCCGACGCGGGCGTAGAGGCGGCGCAGCACCTCCAGGGAGCGCTGCTTGACGGGCGCGCCGGACAGTCCGCCGGTCTCGGCGGTCAGTTTCGGGTCGGAGGTCAGCCCGAGACCGTCGCGGGCGATGGTGGTGTTGGTGGCGATGATCCCGTCCAGGCCGAGTTCGAGGGCGAGGTCGGCGACCGCGTCCACGTCCGCGTCGGCGAGGTCCGGGGCGATCTTGACCAGCAGCGGGACCCGGCGGTCGGTGACCGTACGGTCGGCGGCCTCGCGCACCGCGGTCAGCAGCGGCCGCAGGTGGTCGACGGCCTGGAGGTTGCGCAGCCCCGGGGTGTTCGGGGAGGAGACGTTGACGACCAGGTAGTCGGCGTGCGGGGCGAGCCGCTCGGTGGAGGTGACGTAGTCGGCGGTCGCCTCGGCCTCGGGGACGACCTTGGTCTTGCCGATGTTGACGCCGACGGTGGTGGGGAAGACCGGATTGCGGGCGGCGAGCCGGGCGGCGACGGAGGCGGAGCCGTCGTTGTTGAAGCCCATCCGGTTGATCAGCGCGCGGTCCGGTACGAGCCGGAACAGCCGCTTCTTGGGATTGCCGGGCTGCGGCTGGGCGGTGACCGTGCCGATCTCGACATGGTCGAAGCCGAGCATGGTCATCCCGTCGATGGCGGCGGCGTTCTTGTCGAAGCCGGCGGCCAGGCCGAACGGGCCGTGCATCCGGCGGCCCAGGGCCTCGGTGCGCAGCTCCTTGTGGCGGGGCGCGAGCGCGGCCGCGAGGAAGGTACGCAGCACGGGGATGCGCACGGCCCGCTGGATCCAGCGGAAGGCCAGGTGGTGGGCCTGCTCCGGGTCCATGCGCTTGAAGATCAGTTGGAAGAAGAGGCGGTACATCGTCGGGTGGTGCCTTCCGCGCTGAGGAGGTTTTCCAGGGCTCATGAAGAGGGGGACACCGTTGTGGTGTCCCCCTCCCGGCCGCTACTCCTGGCGGGCCGCGGTGAGATGTTCGGCGTGCTCCTGGAGGGAACGTACGCCCACATCACCGCGGGACATGGCCTCGATGCCCTGGACGGCGGCCGCCAGCGCCTGGACCGTGGTCAGGCAGGGGACGCCGCGGGCGACGGCGGCGGTACGGATGTCGTAGCCGTCGAGCCGGCCGCCGGTGCCGTAGGGGGTGTTGACGATCAGGTCGACCTGGCCGTCGTGGATCAGCTGGACGATGGTCTTCTCGCCGTTCGGGCCCTCGCCCTCGGAGTTCTTGCGCACCACGGTGGCGTTGATGCCGTTGCGGCGCAGCACCTCGGCGGTGCCGGAGGTGGCGAGCAGCTCGAAGCCGTGCGCGACCAGCTCACGGGCCGGGAAGATCATCGAGCGCTTGTCCCGGTTGGCGACGGAGACGAACGCGCGGCCCTTGGTGGGCAGCGCCCCGTAGGCGCCGGACTGGGACTTGGCGTACGCGGTGCCGAAGACCGAGTCGATGCCCATGACCTCGCCGGTGGAGCGCATCTCCGGGCCGAGGACGGTGTCGACACCGCGGCCGTGGATGTCACGGAACCGCGACCAGGGCATCACGGCTTCCTTGACCGAGATCGGCGCGTCCAGCGGCAGGGTGCCGCCGTCGCCCGCCTTGGGCAGCATGCCCTCGGCGCGCAGCTCGGCGATGGTCGCGCCCAGCGAGATCCGGGCGGCGGCCTTGGCCAGCGGTACGGCGGTGGCCTTCGAGGTGAAGGGGACCGTACGGGAGGCGCGGGGGTTGGCCTCCAGGACGTAGAGGATGTCCCCGGCCATCGCGAACTGGATGTTGATCAGTCCGCGGACGCCGACGCCCTTGGCGATGGCCTCCGTCGAGGCCCGCAGCCGCTTGATGTCGAAGCCGCCGAGGGTGATCGGGGGCAGCGCGCAGGCGGAGTCGCCGGAGTGGATGCCGGCCTCCTCGATGTGCTCCATGACGCCGCCGAGGTAGAGCTCGTGGCCGTCGTAGAGCGCGTCGACGTCGATCTCTATGGCGTCGTCGAGGAACCGGTCGATGAGGACCGGGTGCCGGTCGATCAGACCGGCGTGCCGCTCCAGGTACTCGCCCAGCGAGGGCTCGTCGTAGACGATCTCCATGCCGCGGCCGCCGAGCACGTACGACGGGCGGACCATCACCGGGTAGCCGATCTCGGCGGCGATCTGCTTGGCCTCGCCGAAGGAGAAGGCGGTGCCGTACTTGGGGGCCGGCAGTCCGGCTTCGGTCAGCACCCGGCCGAAGGCGCCGCGCTCCTCGGCGAGGTCGATGGCTTCGGGCGAGGTGCCGACGATCGGCACGCCGTTGTCCTTGAGCGCCTGCGCCAGGCCCAGCGGGGTCTGCCCGCCGAGCTGGACGACGACACCGGCGACCGGGCCCGCCTGGGTCTCGGCGTGCACGATCTCCAGCACGTCTTCGAGCGTCAGCGGCTCGAAGTACAGACGGTCGGAGGTGTCGTAGTCCGTCGAGACGGTCTCCGGGTTGCAGTTGACCATCACGGTCTCGTAGCCGGCGTCGCTGAGCGCGAACGAGGCGTGGACGCAGGAGTAGTCGAACTCGATGCCCTGGCCGATGCGGTTGGGGCCGGAGCCGAGGATGATCACGGCCGGCTTCTCGCGCGGCGCGACCTCGGTCTCCTCGTCGTAGGACGAGTAGAAGTACGGCGTCTTCGCGGCGAATTCGGCGGCGCAGGTGTCGACCGTCTTGTAGACCGGGCGGACGCCGAGGGAGTGCCGGACCTCGCGGACGACGTCCTCGCGCAGCCCGCGGATCGCGGCGATCTGGGCGTCGGAGAAGCCGTAGCGCTTGGCGTCGGCGAGGATCTCCGGGTCGAGCTTGTCGGCCGCGGCGATCTCGTCGGCGATCTCCTTGACGAGGAAGAGCTGGTCGACGAACCACGGGTCGATCTTCGTGGCGTCGAAGACCTCCTGCGGGGTGGCGCCGGCCCGGATCGCCGCCATGACGGTGTTGATCCGGCCGTCGGTCGGGACCTCGGCCTTCTTCAGCAGCGCGGCCTTGTCGCCCGGCTCGCTGACGAAGTCGAACTGGCTGCCCTTCTTCTCCAGGGAGCGCAGGGCCTTGTTGAGGGCCTCGGGGAAGTTCCGGCCGATGGCCATGGCCTCGCCGACCGACTTCATGGTCGTGGTGAGCGTGGCGTCGGCGACCGGGAACTTCTCGAAGGCGAAGCGCGGCACCTTGACGACGACATAGTCGAGGGTCGGCTCGAAGGAGGCCGGGGTCTTCTCGGTGATGTCGTTGGGGATCTCGTCGAGGGTGTAGCCGACGGCGAGCCGGGCAGCGATCTTCGCGATCGGGAAGCCGGTGGCCTTGGAGGCCAGTGCCGAGGAGCGGGAGACGCGGGGGTTCATCTCGATGACGATGACCCGGCCGTCCTCGGGGTTGACCGCGAACTGGATGTTGCAGCCGCCGGTGTCGACGCCGACCTCGCGGATCACGGCGATGCCGATGTCCCGCAGGGTCTGGTACTCCCGGTCGGTGAGCGTCATCGACGGGGCGACGGTGATCGAGTCGCCGGTGTGCACGCCCATCGGGTCGAAGTTCTCGATGGAGCAGACGACCACGACGTTGTCGTTCTTGTCGCGCATCAGCTCCAGCTCGTACTCCTTCCAGCCGAGGATGGACTCCTCCAGGAGCACCTCGGTGGTCGGCGAGAGCGTCAGGCCCTGTCCGGCGATCCGGCGCAGCTCCTCCTCGTCGTGGGCGAAGCCGGAGCCGGCGCCGCCCATGGTGAAGGAGGGGCGGACGACGACGGGGTAACCACCGAGCTCCTCGACGCCGTTGAGGACGTCGTCCATGGAGTGGCAGATGACCGAGCGGGCGGACTCGCCGTGGCCGATCTTGGCGTTGACGGCCTCGACGACCTCCTTGAACAGGTCGCGGTCCTCGCCCTTGTTGATCGCCTCGACGTTGGCGCCGATCAGCTCGACGCCGTACTTGTCGAGGGTGCCGGCCTCGTGCAACGAGATGGCCGTGTTCAGGGCCGTCTGGCCACCGAGGGTCGGCAGGAGCGCGTCGGGGCGCTCCTTGGCGATGATCTTCTCGACGAAGTCCGGGGTGATCGGCTCGACGTAGGTGGCGTCGGCGATCTCCGGGTCGGTCATGATCGTCGCCGGGTTGGAGTTCACCAGGATGACGCGCAGGCCCTCGGACTTGAGGACCCGGCAGGCCTGGGTACCGGAGTAGTCGAACTCGGCGGCCTGGCCGATGACGATCGGGCCGGAGCCGATGACCAGGACGGACTGGATATCGGTGCGCTTAGGCACGCTGGCCCTCCATCAGGGAAACGAAGCGGTCGAAGAGGTACGCGGCGTCGTGCGGACCCGCGGCGGCTTCGGGGTGGTACTGGACACTGAAGGCCGGCTGGTCGAGGAGGTGCAGGCCCTCCACCACGTCGTCGTTGAGGCAGACGTGGGAGACCTCGGCGCGGCCGAAGGGGGTGTCGGAGACCTTGTCGAGCGGGGCGTCGACGGCGAATCCGTGGTTGTGCGCGGTGACCTCGACCTTGCCGGTCGTACGGTCCTGCACCGGCTGGTTGATGCCGCGGTGGCCGTACTTGAGCTTGTACGTGCCGAAGCCCAGGGCGCGGCCCAGGATCTGGTTGCCGAAGCAGATGCCGAACAGCGGGGTCTTCCGCTCCAGGACACCCTGCATGACGGACACCGGGTGGTCGGCGGTGGCCGGGTCGCCGGGGCCGTTGGAGAAGAACACGCCGTCCGGGTTGACCGCGTAGACGTCCTCGACGGTGGCGGTGGCGGGCAGGACGTGCACCTCGATGCCGCGCTCGGCCATCCGGTGCGGGGTCATGCCCTTGATGCCCAGGTCGACCGCGGCGACGGTGAAGCGCTTCTCGCCGATCGCCGGGACGACGTAGGCCTCCTTGGTGGCGACCTGCGTGGACAGGTCGGCGCCCTGCATCTCGGGGGCCTGGCGCACCTTGGCCAGCATCGTGCCCTCGTCGGGCAGCGCCTCGCCGGAGAAGATGCCGACGCGCATGGCGCCGCGCTCGCGCAGGTGCCGCGTCAGCGCGCGGGTGTCGACGCCGCTGATGCCGACGACGCCCTGGGCGACCAGCTCGTCGTCCAGCGAGCGCACCGAGCGCCAGTTGGACGGGATCCGGGCGGGGTCGCGGACGACGTAGCCGGAGACCCAGATCCGTTGCGACTCGGGGTCCTCGTCGTTCACACCGGTGTTGCCGATGTGCGGGGCTGTCATGACGACGACCTGGCGGTGGTACGAGGGGTCGGTCAGTGTCTCCTGGTAGCCGGTCATGCCGGTGGAGAACACCGCTTCGCCGAAGGTCTCCCCCACGGCCCCGTAGGCGCGGCCGCGGAAGGTGCGGCCGTCCTCCAGGACGAGTACGGCGGGGATCTTGGCGGTCCCCCTGGTGGAGGTCGTCATCGTGCGCCTTCCGTTTCGGTGTGCTCGGTGGTGCTGGTGTGGTGCTCGGTGGTGCTGTGCTCGGTGGTGCTCAGCTGGTTCAGGGCCTCGACCCAGGCCGGGTGCTCGCCCGCGCGGTCGGAGCGGAAACCGGAGTCGATCTCCTTGTCCCCGTGCCGCCACGTGACGACCAGCAGGCCGCCCTCGGGCAGGACCTTGCCGGCGATGCCCTTGTCGAGGCGGGCGCCGCGCAGTGCGGCGGCCGGCACAAAGAAGTCCTCCGCGCCCGGCCGTACGACGTCCAGGCCCTGGTCGGTCAGGGTCAGCTCGGCGCGGCTGCGGGTGCCCAGACCGCGGGCCACGATCCGGTCGAGCCACTGCCCGGCGGTGGTGGAGCCGTGGTAGCGGCCGCTGAGCGTCAGCTTCGGCTCACCGAGGCCGTCCGGGGTGGACGGCAGCTCGGGCAGATCGCCCTGGAGCGTGCCGCGCCACTTCCAGCCCTGACGCATCAGCCAGTAGACGAAGACCACGAAGACCAGCAGGCCGACGACCCAGCCGATCCGTGCGGCCCAGTCGGTGACCGGCGCGGATTTCTGCGCTTCGGCCAGGTGGATCAGTGGAGGAGTCACGCCAGCTTCCCGTCGACAACCGTTGCCCGGCCCCGCAGGAAGGTGTGGGTGACGCGTCCCGGCAGCTCACGGCCCTCGTAGGGGGTGTTGCGGCTGCGGGAGGCGAAGCCCGCGGGGTCCACCTCTCCACGGTAAGCGGAATCGACCAGCGTGAGGTTGGCGGGCTCACCAGCCGAGACGGGACGGCCGTGGCCCTTGGCCTGCCCGATCCGCGCGGGCGCGTAGGACATCCGGTCCGCGACGGCCTCCCAGGTCAGCAAGCCGGTCTCGACCATCGTCTGCTGCACGACCGACAGCGCGGTCTCCAGGCCCACCATGCCCATGGCGGCCGCGGCCCACTCGCAGTCCTTGTCCTCGTGCGGGTGCGGGGCGTGGTCGGTGGCGACGATGTCGATCGTGCCGTCGGCGAGGGCCTCGCGCAGGGCCATCACGTCGCGCTCGGTGCGCAGCGGCGGGTTGACCTTGTAGACGGGGTTGTAGGTGCGCACCATCTCGTCGGTGAGGAGCAGGTGGTGCGGCGTGACCTCGGCGGTGACGTCGATGCCGCGGGACTTGGCCCAGCGGACGATCTCGACGGAGCCGGCGGTCGACAGGTGGCAGATGTGCACCCGCGAGCCCACGTGCTCGGCGAGCAGGACATCCCGGGCGATGATCGATTCCTCGGCCACCGCCGGCCAGCCCCCGAGCCCCAGCTCCGCCGAGACGATGCCCTCGTTCATCTGGGCGCCCTCGGTGAGCCGCGGCTCCTGGGCGTGCTGCGCGACGACGCCGCCGAAGGCCTTCACGTACTCCAGGGCGCGGCGCATGATCACGGCGTCGTGCACGCACTTGCCGTCGTCGGAGAAGACGGTGACCCCGGCGGCGGACTCGTGCATGGCGCCCAGCTCGGCGAGCTTGCTGCCCTCCAGGCCGACGGTGACGGCACCGATGGGCTGTACGTCGCAGTAGCCGTGCTCCTGGCCGAGGCGGTAGACCTGCTCGACGACGCCGGCGGTGTCGGCGACGGGGAAGGTGTTGGCCATGGCGAACACCGCGGTGTAGCCGCCGGAGGCGGCCGCCCGGGTACCGGTCAGCACGGTCTCGGAGTCCTCGCGGCCCGGCTCGCGCAGGTGGGTGTGCAGGTCGACGAGGCCCGGCAGAAGGATCTTGCCCCCGGCCTCGATGACGTCGGCGCCCTCTGCGGACAGCCCGGCGCCTACGGCCTCGATGGTCTCGCCGTCGATCAGGACGTCCTGGGCCTCGCCGCCGAGCACCTTCGCACCGCGGATCAGGATCTTGCTCATGGTCTTACTTCTCCTCGGTACGGGACTCGGACTGCGGCGCGAAGCGCCTCGATCGCTGGGTGGTGGCGGGCGACGGGTGGGCGGGCTCGTTGCCGCCGAGCAGCAGGTACAGGACGGCCATGCGGACGGAGACGCCGTTGGCCACCTGCTCGACGACCGTGCAGCGGTCGGAGTCGGCGACCTCGGCGGTGATCTCCATACCGCGGACCATCGGGCCGGGGTGCATCACGAGGGCGTGCTCAGGCATCCGCGCCATCCGCTCGCCGTCCAGGCCGTAGCGGCGCGAGTACTCCCGCTCGGTCGGGAAGAAGGCGGCGTTCATCCGCTCGCGCTGCACCCGCAGCATCATCACGGCGTCGGTTTTCGGCAGGACGCGGTCGAGGTCGTAGGACACCTCGCACGGCCAGGTCTCGACGCCGACCGGCACCAGGGTGGGCGGGGCGACGAGGGTGACCTCGGCGCCGAGGGTGTGCAGGAGGTCGACGTTCGAGCGCGCTACGCGGCTGTGGAGCACGTCACCGACGAGGGTGATGCGCCGCCCGCTCAGGTCCTGTCCCAGCCCGGCGTCCGGGCCGATGAGCCGGCGCCGCATGGTGAAGGCGTCGAGCAGGGCCTGGGTGGGGTGCTGGTGGGTGCCGTCGCCGGCGTTGATGACGGGAGCGTCGATCCATCCGGAGTTGGCGAGCCGGTAGGGGGCGCCGGAGGCGCTGTGCCGTATGACGACGGCGTCGACGCCCATCGCCTCCAGGGTCTGGGCGGTGTCCTTGAGGGACTCGCCCTTGGAGACGCTGGACCCCTTGGCGGCGAAGTTGATGACGTCCGCGGAGAGCCGCTTCTCGGCGGCCTCGAAGGAGATCCGGGTCCGGGTGGAGTCCTCGAAGAAGAGATTGCAGACCGTGCGTCCACGCAGGGTGGGGAGCTTCTTGATCGGCCGGTCGGCGACCCGGGCCATCTCCTCGGCGGTGTCGAGGATCAGGACGGCGTCGTCGCGCGTGAGGTCGGCGGCCGAGATGAGGTGACGCTTCATCCGGTTTTCTCCGTGAGTGAAGGAGGTGTACGGGAATGTCCGTTGAGCGGGCATGCCTGCGGGCCCGGGGTCACCGGGTCCGTGTGCGGTGCGCTATCGCTCGCCGGCCGGGGCGGTGTGCTTCACGCCGAGCAGCACGGCGTCCCGGCCGTCCTCCTCGGTGAGCTGGACCCTGACCGTCTCCCGCAGCGACGTGGGGAGGTTCTTGCCCACGTAGTCGGCGCGGATCGGCAGTTCGCGGTGGCCCCGGTCGACCAGGACCGCCAGCTGTACGGCGCGCGGCCGCCCCATGTCGCCCAGCGCGTCCAGGGCGGCGCGGATCGTGCGCCCGGAGAAGAGGACGTCATCGACGAGCAGGACGACCCGGCCCTCGATGCCGTCGGCGGGGATGTCCGTGCGGGCGAGCGTACGGGCGGGGCCCAGGCGCAGGTCGTCGCGGTACATCGTGATGTCGAGCGAGCCGACCGGGACCGTACGGCCGGTGATCTCTTCGAGCTTGGCGGCCAGCCGGCGGGCGAGGAAGACGCCGCGGGTGGGGATTCCCAGGAGCACCACATCGTCCGCGCCCTTGGCGCGCTCGACGATCTCGTGGGCGATACGGGTGAGCATCCGCGCGATGTCCGGGCCTTCGAGCACCGGCCGCACGGGGAGCTGAGCCCTCGTGTCGGAACTGCTTGCGTCCATACGAAACGGACCTCCTTCTCCGCCTCACGGGACGGACCTTAAAGGACGTCGGAATTACGGAGCCCAGGCTATCAGGGGCCCTCCAGAGCCCGTCCGCACCCCTGACGGGTGAGGGTCTGCCCCGTTCCGCTTGACGAAGTCAGATTACGCTGCGTAACCTCACAGTGAGTTACCAGCCCGCGGCGGAGCCGCATGTCGATACAGCCGTCTGGGGAGTTTTATGTCCAGCGAATACGCCAAACAGCTCGGGGCCAAGCTCCGCGCCATCCGCACCCAGCAGGGCCTTTCTCTCCACGGCGTCGAGGAGAAGTCCCAGGGCCGCTGGAAGGCCGTGGTGGTGGGTTCGTACGAGCGCGGTGACCGCGCCGTGACCGTGCAGCGCCTCGCCGAGCTGGCGGACTTCTACGGCGTTCCGGTGCAGGAGCTGCTGCCGGGGACGACACCGGGCGGTGCGGCCGAGCCGCCGCCGAAGCTGGTGCTCGACCTCGAGCGCCTCGCCCATGTCCCGCAGGAGAAGGCCGGCCCGCTGCAGCGCTACGCCGCCACGATCCAGAGCCAGCGCGGTGACTACAACGGCAAGGTCCTCTCGATCCGCCAGGACGACCTGCGCACCCTCGCGGTCATCTACGACCAGTCGCCCTCGGTGCTGACCGAGCAGCTGATCAGCTGGGGCGTGCTCGACGCCGACGCCCGCCGCGCGGTGTCGCACGAGGAGCTGTGAGCCCCGCGTAGACCCCCGCGCACCTGCAGAAACGTGCCGCCGCTCCGCGCTTCCGGGGCGGCGGTTCTGCGTACCCGGGGCCGGTGCGGGGTGCTCCCGTACGCACCGGCCGCCCCATGAGACACCCCACGAAGGCCGCTGACGGCGTTCTGCGGGCATGCGAAGGGCCCGGAGCCTTGCCCTGTGCTCCGGGCCCGTTCGTACGCTCTGCCGACCGCCTACTGCGCCTCGCGCCGCAGGCTCGGCTTCAGCTCCTTGAGCCGGCCGAGGAGGCCGTTGACGAAGGCCGGGGAGTCGTCCGTGGAGAATTCCTTGGCGAGCTGGACCGCTTCGTCGATCGCCACCGCGTCCGGGGTGTCGTCCACCCAGAGCAGTTCGTAGGCACCGAGCCGGAGGATGCTGCGGTCGGCCGCCGGCATCCGGTCCAGGTCCCAGTCGACCGCGTACGTGGAGATCAGTTCGTCGATGCGGGTGACCTGGTCGGCGTATCCCTCGACGAGCTGCAGGGTGTATTCGTTCACCGGCGGCTGTCGTGGATCGGTCCGGGCGTGCCGCATCCAGTCCGCGAGCACGGACTGCACATCGGCACCGCGCTGGTCGGCCTCGAAGAGTATCTGGAAGGCGCGCTTACGGGCCTTGGTGCGGGCAGCCACGGTTAGCTGTTCACCCGGCCGAGGTAGTCGCCCGTGCGGGTGTCGACCTTGATCTTCTCACCGGTGGTGATGAAGAGCGGCACCTGGATGGAGTAGCCGGTCTCCAGCTCGGCCGGCTTGGAGCCACCGGTGGAGCGGTCGCCCTGCACACCGGGCTCGGTGTGCTTGATGGTCAGCTCGACCGCGGCGGGGAGCTCGACGTAGAGCACCTCGCCCTCGTGCTGCGCCACGACCGCCTCGAAGCCCTCGATCAGGTAGTTCGCGGCGTCGCCGACGGCCTTGCGGTCGACGTGCAGCTGGTCGTAGGTGTCCATGTCCATGAAGACGAAGTAGTCGCCGTCCATGTACGAGAACTGCATACCGCGCTTGTCGACGGTGGCCGTCTCGACCTTCACGCCGGCGTTGAAGGTCTTGTCCACCACCTTGCCGGACAGCACGTTCTTGAGCTTCGTGCGGACAAAGGCGGGGCCCTTGCCGGGCTTGACGTGCTGGAACTCGACGACGGACCAGAGCTGGCCGCCTTCGAGCTTGAGCACCATGCCGTTCTTGAGGTCGTTCGTGGATGCCACGGTTGCGGAATCTCCTGGACTGCAGGTGGTGGGACCGCGGAGCGGCGCACGCGAACCCCTACGGCTCAGAGTGCGAGCAGCTCCTTGGTCGTGATCGTGAGTAGCTCGGGCCCGCCGTCCGCCTCGGGGCGGACGACGAGTGTGTCGTCGATCCGGACACCCCCACGGCCCGGGATGTGAACCCCCGGCTCGACGGTGACCGGCACGCAAGCGTCCAGTTTACCCATGGCGGCAGGGGACAACTGAGGGTCCTCATCGATTTCGAGTCCCACGCCGTGCCCGGTCCACGGTCCGAGCCGCTCCCCGTACCCGGCGGCATCCAGGACATGGCGGGTCACCCGGTCCACCTCGCGGCACTCCACCCCCGGCGCCAGCGCCTCGCGGCCCGCCCGCTGGGCTGCGAAAACGAGATCGTACAGCTCGATCTGCCAGTCCGAGGGCGTGGTGCCGATGACGAAGGTCCGGCCGATCTCGCAGCGGTATCCGCGGTAATTGGCGCCCAGCCCGACGCTGAGGAAGTCGCCCTCCTCGACCCGCCGGTCGGTGGGCAGATGCCCGGGGCGGCCGGCGTTCGGGCCGGTCGCGACGGAGGTGGGGAACGCCGGGCCGTCCGCTCCGTGGTCGACGAGCCGGCGCTCCAGTTCGAGGGCGAGATGCCGCTCGGTACGTCCGACCAGGATCGATTCGAGCAGCTCCCCCAGGGCCTGGTCGGCGATCTCCGCGGCGATCCGCAGACAGGCGATCTCGTCGTCGTCCTTGACCAGCCGCTGCGCCTCGACCGCGCAGGCCAGATCCGCCAGCCGCAGCCGGGGGGCGACCTGGGAGAGCGCCCGGTGCCGGGTGACCGTGAGGTGGTGTTCCTCGACGGCCAGGATGTCCGCGCCGGCCTTCTCGGCCAGGTCGGCGCCGGCCACGACCGGGTCGCCACCACGGGCCGGCAGCACCGAGACCCGTACGTCCTCGGCCGGGCGCCCCTCGGAGGGATCGCCGCTGAGCGGACTGCCGCACAGCAGTACGTCGTCGGCCGGCCCCAGCAGCAGCGCGGCGCCGGGCGGCGCGCAACCGGTGAGGTAGCGGACGTTCGCGGGGCGCGAGATCAGTGCGGCGGTGCTTCCGGTTGCGGAGCAGCGGTCGCGCAGCCGCGTGCGTCGGGCCGCGTACAACTCGGACATATCACGAGCGTACGGCGACTCCTCCGAGGCGGCCGGTCGAGCGGGTCCGCCCGGGGGACCGCTGCCCGCGGCCCCCGCCACCACGGCGCGCGGCCATGGCCCGCGCCGCGCCCCGTCTACCAGTTGGGCGGGCTGGCGATGCTCCGGGCGACGACGTCGTCCAGCACCCGCACCGTCGTGGCGACATCGTGCTGGGAGTTGTCGATGATCGGCAGGCCGGAGCCGTACCAGCCGGCCATCCGCCCGTGGATCCGGGCCACCTCTTCGTCCGAGAGCCGGCGGTTGCCGCTGCGCCGGGCGTTGCGCTCCAGCACGATCTCCAGGCCGGGCAGCAGCACGATCGGCAGCAGGCCGGGACCGACATGCCGCTTCCAGCCGCCGAGGCCGACCACCGGGCGGTCGGGGAAGACCGCGTCGTCGAGGATGCAGGAGATGCCGTTGGCGAGGAAGTTACGGGCCGCGAAGCCGCAGGTGCGGCGGGCGAGGCGGTACTGCGCCTCCGAGTGGTCGTTCCAGCCGGCCTGGGGGTCGGCGAAACCGGACCGGACCCATTCGCGGACGTCGTCCAGGCTGATGTGTGCGGTCGGTACCCGCCGGGTGTCGGCCCAGTGGCGGGCCACGCTGGTCTTGCCGGCCCCGGCCGGGCCGATGAGCAGCACCGCGACGGCCGCGTGCGTGGCGTCCGGCGCGGCGTCGGTGGGCGGGCTGGGCAGCGGCACCGGGGCGCCCGGGGGCAGCGGCACATGGCCGGTGACGTCCGAGCTGTTCGGGGTGGGCGGGGCCTGCTGGGGCGGGCCGTGCCAGCCCTGGCCGCCGGCGGGCGCGGGCTGCTGCGCGGGGGGCGGGGCGGCGGGAGCGGGCGGCGGGGCCGCGGGGGCCGGTGGCGAGGCGGGCGGGGTGTGCGGGGTGTGGCCTCCCGGCGCGTGCCCGCCCGGGGTGTGCGCACCGGGGGTGTGCCCTCCCGGGTTGGGCGTCCAGTGCATGGCGGCCCCGGGTCCTGATGCCTGCCCGTGGGGCGGTGGCAGCGGAGCCCCCACTGCGTACTGCATCCGGTGGCTCTCCGTCTCGTGCGGTCGACGTGGTGCGGTGCTCCCCGGCTCACACCGGGGTGCGGCACCGGGCGCCGGGTCGTGTGCCCGGCGCCTGGTGCGGTAACCCACCGGCCCGGAGGGGCCGTTGTGCCCCGCGGCAGTCGGCGGGGGTGGTACTGCTGCGAACGGTACCCTCCCGGACGCGGCCGGAGGGCCTTGTGCCCCGGCCTTCGCCGTGGAACGGCCGGGGCGCCGTGATGCTACGTCAGCCGCTCAGTTCCTCGGCCAGCGCGCGGAGCGCGAGACGGTACGAACCGATGCCGAAGCCGGCGACCGTACCGCTGGCGACCGCCGCGAGGACCGAATTGTGGCGGAACTCCTCACGGGCGTACGGGTTGGAGATGTGCACCTCGATCAGCGGGGCGGTGCGCTGGGCGGCCGCGTCCCGCATGCCGTACGAATAGTGCGTGAAGGCACCGGGGTTGATGACGACCGGAATCGAGCCGTCGGCGGCCTCGTGCAGCCAGCGGATCATCTCCCCCTCGTCGTTGGTCTCCCGGACCTCGGCCTCGAAGCCCAGCTCCTTGCCGAGCCGGGTGCACTCCTCGACCAGTCCGGTGTAGGAGGTGGCGCCGTAGACATCGGGCTCACGGGAGCCGAGCCGGCCGAGGTTGGGGCCGTTGAGGACGAGGACCCGCCGGGTCTTGTTGCTCATGCCGCTCACGCTGCGATCTCGGCGTGTGCGGCGAGCAGCATGGCCGGGTCCGGGCCCTCCAGGACGGTCGGCTTGGCGAGGCCGTCCAGGACGATGAAGCGGAGCCGGTCGCCGCGGGACTTCTTGTCGACCTTCATGGTCTCCAGCAGCTTGGGCCACTGGTCGCCCCGGTAGGTCAGCGGCAGCCCGACGGCCTCCAGAACGGAGCGGTGCCGGTCGGCGGTGGCGTCGTCCAGGCGGCCGGCGATCCGGCCGAGTTCGGCGGCGAAGACCATGCCGACGGAGACGGCCGCGCCGTGCCGCCAGTTGTAGCGCTCGTTCTTCTCGATGGCGTGCGCGAGGGTGTGGCCGTAGTTGAGGATCTCCCGCAGACCGGACTCCTTCAGGTCCGCGGAAACCACCTCGGCCTTGACCCGGATCGCCCGCTCGATCAGCTCGGCGGTGTGCGCGCCGTCCGGGCGCTTGGCGGCCTCGGGGTCGGACTCGATCAGGTCGAGGATCGCCGGGTCGGCGATGAAGCCGGCCTTGATGACCTCGGCCAGACCGGAGACGTAGTCGTGCACCGGCAGGGAGTCCAGCGCGGCCAGGTCGCAGAGCACCCCGGCCGGCGGGTGGAAGGCACCGACGAGGTTCTTGCCCTCGGCGGTGTTGATGCCGGTCTTGCCGCCGACCGCGGCGTCGACCATGCCGAGCACGGTGGTCGGTACGGCGATCCAGCGCACCCCGCGCAGCCAGGTCGCGGCGACGAAGCCGGCCAGATCGGTGGTCGCGCCACCGCCGACGCCGACGATCACATCGCTGCGGGTGAAGCCGGTCTGGCCGAGCGCCTTCCAGCAGTACGCCGCGACCTCGGCGGTCTTGGACTCCTCGGCGTTCGGCAGCTGGATGGCGATGGCCTCGTAGCCCTGGGAGGCCAGGTCCTCGCGCAGCGCCTCGCCGGTGGCGGACAGCGCCTCCGGGTGCAGCACCGCAACGCGCTTGACGCCCTCGCCGATCAGGCCCGGGAGTTCGCCGAGCAGCTGCCGCCCGACGAGCACCTCGTACGGATCGGTGCCCGCCGTGCCGCCGACCTGGATCCGGGTGGCCTGCTCCGTCATGCCTGTTCCTCCCTGTGGGCGGCCTGCGGGGCGTCTCCCGCGGCCTGGCGTAGCTCCAGCGCGTCCAGGATCGCCTCGGCGACCTGCTCGGGGGTCCGCTCCCCGGTGGCGATCACGGCGCGCGCAACCTCCGTGTACAGCGGGCGGCGCCGCTCCATCAGCTCGCGCCACTGCTTGCGCGGGTTGACGGCCAGCAGCGGACGGGGCGCATCCAGGCCCACCCGCTTGACGGCGTCCGCGAGTTGGACGTCCAGGAAGACCACCGGCAGTCCGGTCAGCAGCGCGCGGGTGCCCTCGTCGAGGATCGCGCCGCCGCCGAGCGCGAGCACTCCCCGGTGGCTGCCGAGCGCGTCCCGTACCGCGGCCCGTTCCAGGTCACGGAAGTGCGGTTCGCCCTGGTCGATGAAGATCTCGGCGATCGGCCGGCCGGCCGTGGCGACGATGTCGGCATCGGTGTCCCGGTAGCCGACACCCAGCCGCTCGGCCAGCAGGGCGCCCACCGTCGACTTGCCGGCCCCGGGCGGGCCGATCAGCACGACGGCCGGCGACGTCATCGGATCGCCAGGTTGTCGAGGAAGGACTGCACGTTGCGGCGGGTCTCCGGCACGCTGTCGCCGCCGAACTTCTCCACCACCGCGTCGGCCAGCACCAGGGCCACCATCGCCTCGGCGACGATACCGGCGGCCGGCACCGCGCAGACGTCCGAGCGCTGGTGGTGTGCCTTGGCCGCCTCGCCGGTGCTCACATCGATGGTCGCCAGCGCCCGCGGCACGGTCGCGATCGGCTTCATCGCGGCGCGCACCCGCAGCAGCTCGCCGGTGGTCAGCCCGCCCTCGGTGCCGCCGGAGCGGCCGGAGCTGCGCTTGATCCCGTCGTCGGTCGCGACGATCTCGTCATGCGCCTTCGAGCCCGGCACCCGCGCCAGGTCGAAGCCGTCGCCGACCTCGACGCCCTTGATGGCCTGGATGCCCATGAGGGCGGCGGCCAGCCGGGCGTCCAGACGGCGGTCCCAGTGCACGTGCGAGCCGAGTCCGACCGGCACGCCGTAGGCCAGCACCTCGACCACACCGCCAAGGGTGTCGCCGTCCTTGTGGGCCTGGTCGATCTCGGCGACCATCGCCTTGCTCGCGTCCGCGTCCAGGCAGCGCACCGGGTCGGCGTCCAGCTTGTCCACGTCGGAGGGCTTGGGGACGACACCGTAGGGGGCCTTGGCCGCGGCCAGTTCGACCACGTGCGAGACGATCTCGATGCCGGCCGTCTCCTTGAGGAAGGAGCGGGCGACCGTGCCGAGGGCGACCCGGGCGGCGGTCTCACGGGCGGAGGCGCGCTCCAGGATGGGGCGGGCTTCGTCGAAGCCGTACTTCTGCATCCCGGCGAGGTCGGCGTGCCCGGGACGGGGGCGGGTCAGCGGCGCGTTACGGGCCAGCGCGGCCAGCTCCTCCGGGTCCACCGGGTCGGCCGCCATCACCTGCTCCCACTTGGGCCACTCGGTGTTGCCGACCATGATCGCCACCGGCGAGCCCATGGACAGACCGTGCCGCACCCCGCCGAGGAAGGTGACCTCGTCCTGCTCGAACTTCATCCGGGCACCGCGGCCGTAACCGAGCCGGCGCCGGGCCAGCGCGTCCGCCACCATCTCCGTGGTGATCGGCACGCCGGCCGGAAGGCCCTCCAGCGTCGCCACGAGTGCGGGGCCGTGCGACTCCCCCGCCGTCAGCCAGCGCAACCTGCTCAACGGTGCTCCTCATGTACTGCTCATCCGCGTACGGTCTCCCCCTGATCCTCCCACGTCGCGCGCGACAGGCGGCGCCCAGTCCAGGGTGCGGACCGGGCGCGCGGGGAGGTACGAGGGCAGATCCGGACGGAGCGGGTCCGGTACGGCGGGTCAGCGGGCGGCGAGCGCCGCCTCGCCCGCCCGGCGCATCGCGGCCAGCGGCCCGGGAGACCGTCCCGTCATCTGCTCCACCTGGAGAACGGCCTGGTGGACCAGCAGGTCGAGGCCGCCCACCACGGCGCCGCCCTGGTCGGCCCAGGCCGTGGCCAGCGCGGTCGGCCAGGGCTCGTAGAGCACGTCGAAGAGCGTCCCGGGCCGGTCGGGGACGGCGGCGGCGAGCGCGTCGGTGGTGCCCGCCGGGGTCGTGGCGATGGTCAGCGGCGCCTCGAAGGCCGCGGCGGCGTCCGCCCAGGCGGCAGTGCGGACGGGGACCCCGAGCCGCTCGCCCCAGCCGCGCATCTCGTCGGCGCGGGCCTCGCTGCGGACGTACGCGGTGACCTCACCGGTGCAGATCCGGGAGAGCGCGGCGAGCGCCGACGAGGCGGTGGCGCCGGCTCCCAGGACCGACGCCCGCTCCACCTGCCGCACCCCGCGCTCGCGCAGCGCGGCGACCATGCCGGGGATGTCGGTGTTGTCCCCGCGGCACCGCCCGTCGGGGGTGCACACCACGGTGTTCACCGCCTCGACGGATTGCGCGGTGTCGCTGATCTCGTCGAGCAGCGGAATCACCGCGCGCTTCAGCGGCATGGTCAGGGACAGCCCCGCCCATTCGGGGCCGAGCTTTCCGAGAAAGCCGGGCAGCGCCGCCTCGTCGACCTCGAAGCGGTCGTATTCCCAGTCGGCCAGCCCCAGTTCCGCATAGGCGGCACGGTGCAGTACCGGGGAGAGGGAGTGGGCGATCGGGGAACCGAGTACCGCAGCCCGACGGGTGACGCTCATTACTTGGCTTTCTCTTGTTCCTTGAAGTAAATGCGGCGATTGCGTTCATGCTGCTCGTTCGTCTCGGCGAACAGCGTCTTTTCCGGATTGATCGAGACGAAGTAGTACCAGTTGCCCTTGGCCGGATCGATCGCCGACTTGAGGGCCAGCTCGCCCGGATTTCCGATCGGCCCCGGCGGCAGACCCTTGAACTTGTAGGTGTTGTAGGGGTCGTTGAAGTTCCGCAGATTGTCGACGGAACCGGTGTCCAGGGTGCTCTGGGACTTGGCGTAGTTCACCGTCGAGTCGAAGTCGAGCAGACCGTAGGTCTCGGTGTTGTTCGGCTTGAGGCGGTTGTAGACGACCCGCGCGACCTTGAGGAAGTCGTGCTTGTACTTGCCCTCGGCCTGCGTGAGGCTGGCAACGGTGAGCAGCTGCATCGGCGAATCGAGGTGCAGCTTCTGCGCGTTCTGCTCCAGGTCGTATTTCTCGTAGACCTGATTCGCCCGCGCCACCATCTGCTTGAGGACCGCCTCCGGCTTCGTTTTGCCGCCGACGCTGTACGTCGACGGATAAAGGAAGCCCTCCAGTGGGTCCTTTATCTTCGCGGAGTCATTGGCCCACGACGGCAGTCCGAGGTTCTTGGCCTCCGTCTTGGCGACCTTTTTGGTGGTGCCCGTGGAGAGATGCAGCTTTTTGTCGATGAGTTTGTAGACGTCGCCGGAGCGCAGACCCTCACGGATCGTGAGGCCGTTGCGGCTCTTGGGGTCCACCATCAGCTCGACGGCCGAGGCCGCGGACATGTGCTTGCGCAGGGAATACGTCCCCGGCTGAAGGATTTTGTCCTTCTTGCTGTCGACGGCCGCCTCGGAGAACGCGTCGGCGCTCTTGACCACGCCTGCCTTCTTGAGGGCCAGACCCATCTGAAGGATCGTGGAATTCTCCGGGACGTCGACCTGGACCTCGCCGGTTCCCTCGCCCTCGTAGTCGGGGGCCGAGCCGAAGTGGCTCATGATGAAGTCGTAGCCGAAATAGCCGACGGTGCCGGCCGCCGCGGCGAAGGCCAGCGTGACGACCAGGCAGGTCCGGCCGCTGTGCCGTTTGTTCTTCTTGGTCTTCTTGCCGCGGCGCTCGCGGCCGCCCCGGCCCTCCTCGTGGAGGCCGGGGTCGTCGCCGTCGTCGCCGTGGTCCGCGAAGAACGCGTGTTCCGGCTCCGGCTCGCGGGGGCCCGGCTCGGCCCGCCAGTCGTCGCCGGCGTCGTCGTGGTACGGCTCCTGCTGCTGGGGCTGCTGGTACTGCGGCATTCCCTGCGTGGCCTGCATCCCCTGCGGGGACTGCTGCCGCGGGTGCTGGGGCTGGGGGTGCTGCGGGTGCTGGGGCTGCTGATAGGCGTCCGGAGTGCCGTAGTAGTCGGAGCCCGCCCCGCCGTATGGGGCGGCCGGCTGCTGCCCGTAAGGGCCGTACGGGTCGTAGGGCGCCTGCCCGCCCTGCGACCCGTCCCAGCCGCCGTTGTAGTGCTGCTGGACATACGGGTCAGCCTGCTGCTGGGGATACCGGTGGGCCTGCTGTCCGTCCCACTGAGGCTGCTGCTCCTGGCCTCTGGAGGAACCGTCTCCGTAGAGCGGGTCCTCGGGATGCCACGGTTCGGAGCCGTAGCCCCGGCCATACTCGGTCATCGATCCCCTAGAGCCGAGAGGCGGTGCACTCCGTCCCGGCAGCGCGCTTGCTGTACCGATCCGCCTCTACTTGCACGCGCGGCTGTTCGAACGCCGCACATCGCGCGGAACGTTACCGTACCGCGATCAGATGACCACTTCGACGCTCTCGCCCGGAGGCTCCCCCGAGACGCGTTCGGTCTCCAGTGCGCTCTGCAGGATGACCACCGCGGCCGCCTGGTCGACGACCGAGCGGCCCTTCTTGCTCCGGACCCCCGAGGCCCGCAGGCCCTGGGTGGCGGTGACCGTGGACATCCGCTCGTCGACCAGCCGGACCCCTACGGGGGCGATGTTCCGGGCCAGCTCCTGGGCGAAGGCCCGGACCTTGGCCGCGGCCGGCCCCTCTCCCCCACTGAGGGAGCGGGGCAGGCCGACCACGACTTCGAGGGGCTCGTACTCCTCGACGATCGCCTTGAGGCGGCGGTGCGCGGCCGGTACGTCACGTCCCGGCACGGTCTCGACGGGGGTGGCGAGGACCCCGTCGGGGTCGCACGAGGCGACCCCGATACGGGCGTCCCCGACATCCACGGCCAGGCGCCGGCCGCGTCGCATCTCACTCACGCGCGTCAGGCCGCCTCGGCGACGAGGCGCTCGACGGCCTCGATGGCCTCGGGCACCGCGGCGGGGTTCTGGCCACCGCCCTGGGCGACGTCCGGCTTGCCGCCGCCACCGCCGCCGAGCGTCTTGGCGGCGGTCCGGACCAGGTCACCGGCCTTGATGCCGCGCTCGCGGGCGGCCTCGTTGGTGGCGATCACCGTCACCGGGCGGCCGTTGGCGACCGAGAACAGGGCGACCACCGCGGGACGTCCGCCCTGGATGCGGCCGCGCACGTCGAGGACGAGCTTGCGCAGGTCGTCGGCGGTGGTGCCGTCCGGGACCTGGCCGGCGGCCAGGGCCACCCCACGGACGTCCTTGGCGCCGTCGGCCAGCCCGGCGGCGGCCTGCAGCACCTTCTCCGCGCGGAACTTCTCGATCTCCTTCTCGGCGTCCTTCAGCTTGGCCAGGACACCGGAGATCTTCTCCGGCAGCTCCTCCGGACGCCCCTTGACCAGCTCGGTGAGCTGGGAGACGACGGTGTGCTCACGGGCCAGGAACTTGTAGGCGTCCACACCGACCAGGGCCTCGACCCGGCGGACACCGGAGCCGATGGAGGACTCACCGAGGAGCTTGACCAGGCCCAGCTGGGCGGTGTTGTGGACGTGGGTGCCGCCGCACAGCTCCTTGGAGAAGTCACCGATGGTGACGACGCGGACCCGGTCGCCGTACTTCTCGCCGAACTCGGCGATGGCGCCCTGCTTCTTGGCGTCCTCCATGCTCATGACCTCGGCGTGCACGTCCAACTCACGGGCGAGCACGTCGTTGATCTTCTGCTCGACGTCGGTGAGCACCGTGCCGGGCACCGCGGCCGGCGAACCGAAGTCGAAGCGGAAGCGGCCCGGGGAGTTCTCCGAACCGGCCTGGGCGGCCGTCGGACCCAGGGCGTCGCGCAGCGCCTGGTGGGTGAGGTGGGTGGCGCTGTGGGCGCGGGCGATGGCGCGCCGGCGGGTGACGTCGATGGTGGCGTACGCGGCCGCGCCGAGCACCACCTCGCCGACCTGGACGACGCCCTTGTGGACCGTGACGCCGGGGACCGGCTGCTGGACGTCGCGGATCTCGACGACGGCGCCGGAGTCCAGCTTGATCCGGCCGGTGTCGGCGAGCTGGCCGCCGCCCTCGGCGTAGAACGGGGTGCGGTCCAGGACGACCTCGACCTCGTCGCCCTCATGGGCGGCGGGGGCCGGGGCGCCGTTGACCAGGAGGCCGACGATGCTGGACTCGCCCTCGGTGGCGCTGTAGCCGGTGAACTCCGTGCTGCCGGTCTTGTCGGCGACCTCACGGTAGGCGGACAGGTCGGCGTGGCCGCTCTTCTTGGCCTGGGCGTCGGCCTTGGCGCGGTCCCGCTGCTCCTTCATCAGACGGCGGAAGCCGTCCTCGTCCACCGACAGGCCCTGTTCGGCGGCCATTTCGAGGGTGAGGTCGATCGGGAAGCCCCAGGTGTCGTGGAGCAGGAAGGCCTTGTCGCCGGGGAGGACCGTGGAGCCCGCGGACTTGGTGTCCGTGACGGCGGTGTCGAGGATGTTGGTGCCGGCCTTCAGCGTCTTGAGGAACGCGGCCTCCTCGGCGAGGGCGACGGTCTCGATCCGGCGGCGGTCCTCCAGCAGCTCCGGGTACTGCTGGCCCATGGTCTTGATGACCACGTCCAGCAGCTCGCCGATGACCAGCCCGCTCGCGCCGAGCAGCCGCATGTTGCGGATGGCGCGGCGCATGATGCGGCGCAGGACGTAGCCACGGCCCTCGTTGCCGGGGGTGACGCCGTCGCCGATGAGCATCGTGGACGTACGGATGTGGTCGGCGACGACGCGCAGCGAGACATCGGTGGCGTCGGAGTCGCCGTAGCGCACCCCGGAGAGCTCGGTGGCCTTGTCGATGACGACGCGCAGGGTGTCCGTCTCGTACATGTTCGGGACGTCCTGCAGGATCATCGCCAGGCGCTCGAGGCCGAGACCGGTGTCGATGTTCTTGCTGGGCAGCTCGCCGAGGATCTCGAAGTCCTCCTTGCCGGTGCCCGCACCCCGCTCGTACTGCATGAAGACCAGGTTCCAGATCTCCACATACCGCTCGTCGTTGACGGCCGGGCCGCCCTCGACACCGAACTCCGGACCGCGGTCGTAGTTGATCTCGGAGCACGGGCCGCAGGGGCCCGGGACGCCCATGGACCAGTAGTTCTCCTTCTTGCCCAGACGCTGGATGCGCTCCTTGGGCACACCGATGACCTCGTGCCAGATGCGCTCGGCCTCGTCGTCCTCCAGGTAGACGGTGATCCACAGGCGCTCGGGGTCGAGGCCGTAGCCACCGTCGGCCTGCGAGCCGGTCAGCAGCTCCCAGGCGTACTTGACGGCGCCTTCCTTGAAGTAGTCGCCGAAGGAGAAGTTGCCGCACATCTGGAAGAACGTGCCGTGCCGGGTGGTCTTGCCGACCTCTTCGATGTCCGGCGTACGGACGCACTTCTGGACGCTGGTGGCGCGCGGGGCGGGCGGCTTGACCTCACCGAGGAAGTACGGCTTGAAGGGGACCATGCCCGCGTTGACGAGGAGCAGCGTCGGGTCGTCCGCGATGAGCGACGCCGACGGCACGACGGTGTGCCCGCGCTCCTCGAAGAAGCGCAGCCAGCGGCGGCGGATTTCAGCCGACTCCATCAGTGGTCCTCTTTTCCAGTCGGTCCGGTCAGACCGGTGTGTCCGGTTGTTCTCGTGGTTCGGTACTGCGGTTCGAGCACCGCGCGGCGCGGTGCCGGCAGCTCGCGCACCCCGTCCGGCTCGCCGAGCCCCAGGGCGTCGTGCAGCTGTTCTTCACGGTCCGCCATTCCGGCCCGTACGTCCAATGCAAATTGACGCAGCCGGTGTCCGGTCTCGACGGCCTTGTCCGCGGCCTGCGCGGCGAGGCTGTCGGGCTGCAGCTTGCGCAGCTTGCGGTGGACCTTGTTGGTGGCCCACACGCCGGCGGCGGCGCCGGTGGTGAACCAGAATGCGCGGCGGAACATCGCTGTGATCAGTCCTTGGAGCGACGGTTGCGGCGCCCGCCACGGCGGGCGCCGGGCAGGGTACGGCCGAGGACGACGGTGCGTTCTGCGCGCTCGGCAGGGGCCGCTTCGCCCTTCTTGCCGATCGCGCGGCGCACTCCGTAGCCGAACGCCGCCACCTTGACCAGCGGGCCGCCGAAGGCGGAGGACACGGTCGAGGAGAGCGCGGAGGCGTTGGCGGTGACCTCCTGGACGTCGGCGGCGATGGCGTCGACGCGCGCCAGCTGGGTGTGCGCGGAGCGGACCGTCGCGGAGGCGTCGGACAGGAGGGGCACGGCCTGCTCGGACACCTCGGCCACCATCTTGGTGGTCGCCTTGAGCGTCTGTGCGAGCCTCACCAGCACGAGGGCGAGGAACGACACAAGGATGGCCCAGAAGACGGCCACGAGGATCCCGGCCACCTCTCCACCGGACACGTTGGCACCACTCTCCGACTGGTTCGGTCTGGTTCTCGTCCTGCTCGAACGGCAACCTTGACCTTATCGCGCCGTGACTGTCCGTCCGTACCCCGTTCCCGGTGGCGCGGAGCGGACTCCGGAGGAATCCCGCGGCGTGATTGTACGGTCCGCATCGCGCCGAGTACGCTCCGTGTGCCATGCGACGCCTCACGCGCTCCGGCCCCGTCTCCCGCCCTTCCCCCGAGCAGCTGCCCGCACCGGCCGCGCCGGGGAACCTCCCCGCGGAACTCAACCGCTTCATCGGCCGCGACGACGAACTGGCCGCGCTGGCACGGCAGCTGGAATCGGCCCGGCTGGTGACGCTCACCGGCCTCGGCGGCGTCGGCAAGTCGCGGCTCGCCCGCCATGGCGCAGCGATCTTGCAGGATCGCTTCTGCGATGGGGTGTGGCTGGTCGAACTGGCTTCCCTGCGCGAACCGCACCTCCTTGACCACACCGTCGCCGAGGTGCTGGCACCGGCCGACCACAGCGGCCGTCCGGTGCGCGCCGCGCTCTGCGATCACCTCGCCGGCCGGGAACTGCTGCTCGTCCTGGACGGCTACGAGCACCTGGTCGACGCCTGTGCGGAGCTGACCGCCGAGCTGCTGCGGCGCTCCCCCGGGCTGCGGGTGCTGGCCGCCGGACGACGGCCGCTCGGGCTGACCGGCGAGCAGAACATGCCGCTGGCGCCGCTGAACACCGCCGATGCGACGGCCCTGTTCGCCGACCGCGCCGCGGCGGTGCTCGGCGACTTCGGCGTCGGGGCGGCCAACGAGGAGGCGGTCACCGAGCTCTGCGAGCGGCTGGACGGGATTCCGCTCGCGCTGGAGCTGGCCGCCGGGCGGCTGCGCGCGCTCTCCGTGGACCAGGTGCTGCACCGGCTCGACGACCGCTTCCGGCTGCTGACCGGCACCGCCCGCGGCACCCTGCCCCGCCATCAGACACTGCGCACCGCGATCGGCTGGAGCCATGAGCTGTGTACGCCCCAGGAGCGGCTGCTGTGGGCGCGGCTGTCGGTCTTCGCCGGGCAGTTCGACCTGGAGGCGGCCGAGTACGTCTGCTCGGGCCCGGAGCTGCCGGCCGCCGAACTCCTCGACGTCATCGGGGAGTTGGTCGCCCAGTCGGTGCTGGTGCGGGAGGAGACCGCGGCCGGGGTGCGCTACCGGATACTGGACACCGTACGGGCCTACGGCGCGGGCTGGCTGGCGGCGACGCACGACGGCGACCGGCTGCGGCGCCGGCACCGCGACTGGTACCTGGGGCTGGCCACCTGGTGCGAACTGGACTGGTTCAGCCCCCGGCAGGCCGAGATCGCGGCCCGGATCGACGCCGAGCTGCCCAATCTGCGGGTGGCGCTGGAGCAGAGCCTGGAGTGCCCCGCCGAGACGCACCTGGGCCAGTACCTGGCGGGCAGCCTGTGGTTCTACTGGGTGGGCTGCGGCCGGCTCGCCGAGGGCCGGCACTGGCTGGACCGGGCGCTGGAGCTGGAGAGCGACCACGACGACGCCCGGCTGAAGGCGCTGTGGGTGGCCGGCTATGTCGCGCTGATCCAGGGGGACACGGTCGGTGCGCTGGGGGTGCTCCAGGAGTGCCGCGACGAGGCCGAGCGGACCGGCAACACCACCGCGGCCGCGTACGCGCTGCACCGCACCGGCTGTCTGGCCCTGGTCTGCGACGACCTCCCGCGCGCCGAGGAGCTGCTGCGCGGGGCGGTGCGGCGCTACCGGGAGATCGGCGAGCTGAACGGCACCGTGCTGCTGGCCCAGGTCGAGCTGGCGATGGCGGTGGCCTTCCGGGGCGAGCCAGCGGACGCGGTGCGGCTGTGCGAGGACGTGCTGGCGGTGTGCGAGGACCACGGGGAGCGCTGGACGCGGGCGTACGCGCAGTTCGTGCTGGCGTACGCGGCCTGGTCGCGGGGCGACGGCGGGCGGGCCCGGACGCTGCTGGCGGAGTCGCTGGCCGTCCATCACACCTTCCACGACCTGCTGGGCGTGGTGCTGGCGCTGGAACTGGTGGCGATGGTGACGCTCGGCGAGGGGGACGCGGAGGAGGCGGCGGTGCTCCAGGGCGCCGCAGGGCGGATCTGGCCCTCGGTGGGGCTGCCGCTGTTCGGTTCGCGTTACTTCCGCGGGCCGCACGCGGAGTGCGAGGAACAGGCGCGAAAACGGCTGGGGGCCGAGAAGTACGGGCGGGCCGTGCGCACGGGCGGGCGCCTCGGTATGGACGCGGCGGTGGCCCGGGTGCTGCGGCCCGGCGGTCCGGCGCCCGCCCGGCACCGGAGCGTACGGATCGGACCGCCGGACACACACGAGCCCGCCACCTCCCCCTCCGCGAGCGGCGGGGAGACGGCGGGCTGAGCGTGGTGCTGCGCCTGCGGTGGTGCTTAGCGGGCGTAGTACTCGACGACGAGCTGCTCGTCGCAGATCACCGGGATCTCCTTGCGGTTCGGGTCCCGGTCGAGGCGGAAGGCCAGCGCCTGGAGGTTGACCTCCAGGTAGCGCGGGGTCTCGCCGTCGGGGGCGTAGCCACCCTCGCGCGCGACCTGGAAGGGGTGCTTCTCGCGGCTGCGCTCACGGACCATCACGACGTCGCCGGGGCGGACGCGGAAGGACGGCTTGTCGACCTTGCGGTCGTTCACCGAGATGTGGCCGTGAACGACCATCTGACGGGCCTGGTAGATCGTCCGGGCGATGCCCGAACGCAGGACGAGCGCGTCCAGACGGCGCTCAAGCTCGATGATCAGCGCTTCGCCGGTCTTGCCTTCGACCTTCCGAGCGCGGTCGTAGGCACGCGCCATCTGGCGCTCGCTGATGTCGTACTGCGCACGCAGACGCTGCTTCTCGAGCAGACGGACCTTGTAGTCACTGTTCTGCTTGCGGCCACGGCCGTGCTCGCCGGGCGGGTAGGGACGGGCCTCGAAGTACTTGACGGCCTTCGGCGTCAGCGCGATGCCGAGCGCGCGGGACTTCTTGACCTTGGGACGCGACTGGTTCACGTGGAACGTTCCTCCATGTAAGTTAGGTGAGGCTTACCTTAGCGCGAGGAGAAGGCATGTTTCGACCGGGGATCCCCCTGCCCAGTGCACACCGCACCGAGGCGGGTCAGCCGCGTCCCGTGGAAGACGCCCAGCAGCCCACGGCCGCCGAGCGCATACGAACCCTCGTCGAGTCCCATGGTATGGCGTCACTGAGCATCCCCGGTGTCGAGGATCCCGACGAGACCGGGCTCTCGGCACCGGTCTGCCGGACCGTGACACCCGGCGGAGACGTGCTGTTGCTGGTTTCCGGGGGCTCCGCGGCGGCTCGGGCGGCGGCCCACGCGCAGGACGACGACCTCACAGCCGTGATGGAGATCACGGACGTCGCGCCCGTATCCGTGCCCCATCGCATTCGCGGACGGGCCTGGGTGGCCGGCTGGCTCACCCCCGTGCGCAACGAGCAGCGGGCCGAGGCGGCGCTGCTGCTCGCCGAGCGGCACCCGGTGGGCGAGCTGCTCGGCATCGGCGAGGCACTGCAGCCGGAGCCCGCACCGGGCCTCTACGGGCGGACCGCCTGGACGATGCTGCGGCTGGAGGTCGGCGAGGGCGCGGTGGACGATCTGTGGGGCGCCGAGTCCGTCGAGCCGGACGACTTCGCCATGGCGGCCCCCGATCCGCTCATCGCCCACGAGGCGGAACTGCTGCAGCATCTGCACGCCGCGCACAGCGAGCAGGTGCGCGGGCTGTGCACTCTGCTGGGCGACCGCGGACAGGCCTGCGGGCTGCGCGAACGGGCCGTGCCGGTGGGCCTGGACCGCTTCGGGCTGCGGGTCCGCTTCACCGACGCCGAGCAGCACTCCTTCGACGCCCGGTTCGACTTCCCCGAGCCGGTACGGGACGTGGCCGAGCTGCGGCGGGCGATGCACCGGCTCTTCGAGGCTGCGGCGGAGTAGCGCGGGCCGGGGCCGCGGCCCGGCCCGCGGAGGGGCTATGCCCCGGCGCTCTCGCCGGAGTCCGAGCGCAGGCGCACCCGCACCCGCTCGACGACCTCGGCGTAGCGCGCCTCGGCGCCGTGCCGGGTGGGCTCGTAATAGCGCTTGCCGTGCACCTCGTCCGGGGCGTACTGCTGGGCCGCGATACCGCCCGGCAGGTCGTGCGGATACTGGTAGCCCTGGCCGTGGCCGAGCTTCTGGGCGCCCTTGTAGTGGCTGTCGCGCAGATGCGGCGGGACCGCGCCCGCCTGGCCGGCCCGGACGTCCGCCAGGGCGGCGTCGATGGCCAGATACGCGGCGTTCGACTTCGGTGCCAGGGCGAGCGCGATGGTGGCCTGGCTCAGCGTGATCCGCGCCTCCGGGAAACCGATCATCGCCACGGCCTGGGCGGCGGCGACCGCGGTCTGGAGGGCGGTCGGATCGGCCAGCCCGATGTCCTCGCTCGCCGAGATCATCAGCCGCCGGGCGATGAACCGCGGGTCCTCCCCCGCCTCGATCATGCGCGCCAGGTAATGCAGCGCGGCGTCGGCGTCCGAGCCCCGGATGGACTTGATCAGCGCGCTGGCGACGTCGTAGTGCTGGTCGCCGTCCCGGTCGTACTTCACCGCCGCCCGGTCGACGGACTCCTCCAGTGTCTGGAGGGTGATCTCCTTCTCGCCTTTGGACAGCGCGGAACCGGCCCCGGCCTCCAGGGCGGTCAGCGCACGCCGGGCGTCGCCGCCCGCGATCCGCAGCAGATGCCCCTCGGTGTCCTCGGGGAGCGTCACCGCCCCCGCCAGCCCGCGGGCATCGGTCAGCGCACGCCGCAGCAGGCCGCGCAGATCGTCGTCCGTGAGGGGTTCGAGGGTCAGCAGCAGGGAGCGGGACAGCAGCGGCGAGATCACCGAGAAATACGGGTTCTCGGTCGTCGCGGCGATGAGGGTGACCCAGCGGTTCTCCACGGCCGGCAGCAGGGAGTCCTGCTGGGCCTTGCTGAAGCGGTGGATCTCGTCGAGGAAGAGGACGGTCTCCTTGCCGAAGCCGCCCGAGGCACGCCGCGCGCCGTCGATGACCGCGCGGACCTCCTTGACGCCGGCCGTGATCGCCGAGAGCTCCACGAAGCGCTTGTTCGTCGCCTGGCTGACGACATACGCCAGGGTCGTCTTACCGATACCGGGCGGCCCCCACAGGAACACCGAGGACGGCCCGGCAGGACCGCCGTTGCCCTCACCGACCAAGCGACGCAGCGGCGAGCCCGGCTTGAGCAGATGCTGCTGGCCCACGACTTCGTCGAGGGTGCGCGGGCGCATCCGGACGGCGAGCGGGGACCCGGCGGGGTCCTTCTCCTGGCGGTCTTCGGCAGCGGCGGTGAACAGGTCGGGCTCCACGATCACGAGCCTAAGCCACCCCACTGACAACGCCCCGGCCACCGTCGGGGACGGGCCGGGGCGCGGGCAGCGCGGTGGGGGCGGGACCTCAGAGCAGGCTGCTCCAGTACGTCCACCACTTGGTGAGGATCAGCAGCGCGATCACGCCGTACCAGAGCACCGGCACGACCCAGTGGAACTCCAGCACGATCCGGCGCACACCGTCGGGGGCCGGAATGATCCCGTGCTTGAGGTTGTGCACGGTGGTGTACCAGAACATCAGGATCGTGATCATCCACGTCAGCGTGCACCACAGGCACAGCGAGTTGATGACGTACAGCGACTGGGACATCAGCCACATGCAGAAGACCGTGCCGAGCAGCGTGCCGACGTTCAGCCCGATCCAGTACCAGCGGCGGAAGCGGCCGCCGGCCAGCAGGGCCATGCCGATCGCGACGACCACGCCGAAGGCGACCAGCCCGGCGACCGGATTCGGGAAGCCGAAGACCTCCGCCTGCTGGCTCTGCATGATGTTGCCGCAGGAGATGATCGGGTTCAGGCTGCAGGCCGGCTTGTAGTGCGGGTCCTTCAGCAGTTCGATCTTGTCCAAGGTGATCACCCAGGACGCGAGCAGACCCAGCGCGCCGGTGATCACCAGGAGCACCGCGAAACCGCGACCCGAGCCGATGGTGCCCGTGCCGCTGTCGCGGTCGTCGTCGGTGGACACGTCGTCAAGCGCTGTCGTCGTCATATCGCCGTTCCGTCGATCCCTTGGGAGTGGGGCTGAGCGCGGGCCCGGTCGCGGCCCGCCGTTCATTCTGCCCCAACTCCACCATGACCCACTGTGCGATGAGCATAAAGTCCGGCGCCCCGCACACAGCGTTCTCTCAGGTTTCGCCGTCCCGGCCCGCCCTGTCCGCCCGCCGGTGGCCCGCCCCACCGGGGCGGGCCGGGCCGGAATCCCTCCGCCGGGATGACCCGCGCGGCCCGGCGTTGACACCGGACGCCCGGCGGCCCGGCGGCACGGAAGGTCCGTTACGCACGAGGGGCCCGGCCGGCGGATCGCCGTCCGGGCCCCTCGGGGTCCTCATCCCGCAGCGTCAGCCCAGCGTGCGCCGGACCTCCTCGGCCACCGAGTCCAGCGCGACCGCGGTCTGCTCGCCGCTCTCCAGGTCCTTGAGCTGGACCACGCCCTCGGCAAGGTCCCGCTCGCCCGCCACCAGCGCCAGCCGCGCGCCGGAGCGGTTGGCGGACTTCATGGCGTTCTTCAGGCCCTTGCCGCCGAACGCGAAGTCCGTGGCGATACCGGCCCGGCGCAGCTCGGTGACGACACCGAAGAGCACCCGGCGGGCCTCCTCGCCGAGCGGCACCGCGTAGACGGCCGTGGCGGCGGGGATGTCGAGCGTGACGCCCTCGGCCTCCAGGGCCAGCACCGTGCGGTCGACTCCCAGCGCCCAGCCGACGGACGGCAGCGCGGGGCCGCCGATCATCTCGGAGAGCCCGTCGTAGCGGCCGCCGCCGCCCACCGCGGACTGCGAGCCGAGCCCGTCGTGGACGAACTCGAAGGTGGTGCGGGTGTAGTAGTCCAGGCCGCGGACCAGCTTCTCGTCGTCCTCGAAGGCCACCCCGGCGGCGGTCAGCAGCTCGCGCACCTGCTCGTGGTACGCCTTGCAGGCCTCGCAGAGGTAGTCGCGGAGCTTGGGCGCCCCGTCGAGCTGCTTCTGCACCGCCTCGCGCTTGTCGTCCAGGACACGCAGCGGGTTGATGTCGACCCGGCGCCGGGTGTCCTCGTCCAGGTCGAGCCCGCGCAGGAAGTCCTGCAGCGCGGCGCGGTAGACGGGGCGGCACTCCTTGTCGCCCAGGGAGTTGAGCAGGATGCGGAAGTTCCGCAGCCCCAGCGCGCGGTAGGCCTGGTCGGCCAGGATGATCAACTCGGCGTCCAGCGCCGGGTCTTCGGCACCGATGGCCTCGGCGCCCACCTGGGAGAAGTGGCGGTAACGGCCCTTCTGCGGACGCTCGTAGCGGTAGTACGAGCCGGAGTACCAGAGCTTGACCGGGAGGTTGCCCGCCTTGTGGAGGTTGGCCTCCAGTGCGGCGCGCAGCACGGACGCGGTGCCCTCGGGGCGCAGCGCCAGCTGGTCGCCGCCCTTGGTCTCGAAGGCGTACATCTCCTTGGTGACGATGTCGGTGGACTCACCGACACCGCGCGCGAACAGCTCGACGTTCTCGAAACCGGGCGTCTCGATGTAGCCGTAGCCGGAGTTCTTCAGCGGCGCGGAGATCGCCTCGCGCACCGCGAGATAGGTGGCGGACTGCGGCGGAATCAGGTCGTACGTGCCCTTGGGGGCCTTGAAGGTGCTCACGGAAGGTCTCGTCACATTCCTCGTCGTGGAGCGGCGCGGAAGCCGTCTCCGAGGCCGGCGGCCACCTCCCGCAGGAAGGGGTTGGTGGCGCGCTCGCGGCCGATGGTGGTCTGGGGGCCGTGGCCGGACAGGACGACGGTCGAGTCCTCCAGCGGCAGGCACACACGCGCCAGCGACTGCAGGATCTCGGCGTGGTCGCCGCCCGGCAGGTCGGTGCGTCCGATGGAGCCGGCGAAGAGCAGGTCGCCGGAGAAGAAGACCGGCGGAATGTCGGCCTGCTCGGGCATCCTGAACGTCACCGACCCCTTGGTATGGCCCGGGGCGTGCGCGACGGAGAACTCCATCCCGGCGAGTTCCAGGGCGGCACCGTCGCTCAGCTCCTTGACGTCGTCCGGCTCCCCCACGGTGAGTTCGCCCATGAGCTGCTGACCGATGGAGCGGCCGAGGGCCTTCTCCGGGTCGCTCATCATGAAGCGGTCCTCGGGGTGGATCCAGGCCGGGACGTCATGCGCGCCGCACACCGGGACCACGGAGGCGACATGGTCGAGGTGGCCATGGGTGAGAACGACCGCGACGGGCTTGAGCCGATGCTTTGCGACCGCGTCCTCGACTCCCTGGGCCGCCTGGTGGCCCGGGTCGATGATGACGCACTCCTCGCCGGCGGCGGGGGCGACCAAATAGCAATTGGTGCCCCAGGCCCCGGCGGGGAACCCGGCAATCAGCACGTTCGTCCTTAAAGGTCGGTGGTGGGGGCGGTCCGCGGGACCGCTCCCGGAAGACCTCGGCAGCTCCAGAGCCTACCGGCGGGACTCCCGGCAGAGCGAACCCGTATACGGTACGGCCACGGCGGCCGACAGTGATCGGTGATCGGACTAAGGAGACGACCGGTGGTCAACAGAGATCAGCGGCGGCGGCAGCTCGCCCGGGCGAAGTACGAGCGCCAGCAGCAACGGCGGTCCGCGGCGCAGCAGAAGAACAGGCGCCGCACTGTGGTCATCGCGTCCGCCCTGGCCGTGGCCCTGGCCGCCGGCATCACCGCCTACGCCTCCGCCGGGCTGGCCGGCCGGGACGACGACGCCGACCGGGCAGCGCCCCCGTCCCCCTCCAAGGCACCGGACCCGTGCAACCGCCCCGCCCCGGGCAAGCCCTCCGCCAAGACCTGGAAGAAGGAGCCGGCGCTGTCCCTGGACACCTCGGCCTCCTACGCCGCGAAGCTGGCGACGACCTGCGGCACCGTCGAACTGAAGCTGAACGCCGGCAAGGCACCGCACACCGTCAACTCCTTCGCCTTCCTGGCCGGCCAGGGCTACTTCGACCACAGCAGATGCCACCGCCTGGTCGACCAGGACATCCACGTCCTGCAGTGCGGCGACCCGAAGGGCACCGGCCGCGGCACCCCCGGCTACACCATCCCGGACGAGAACCTCAAGGACCCCCGGCTCAAGGGCGGCGTCTATCCGGCGGGCACGGTCGCGATGGCCAACCGCTACGACGGCCGGAGCGAGAAGACCCGCGACTCGGGCGGCAGTCAGTTCTTCCTCGTCTACCAGGACAGCAAGCTGCCCCCGAACTACACACCGTTCGGCACCGTCACCCGCGGTATGGACGTGCTGCGGAAGATCGCCAAGGCCGGTTCGACGCCCGACCCGCAGACCGGCAACACCGCGCCGAACGCCACCGTCGTGATCGACAAGGCGACCGTCAAGAAGTCCTGACCTGCCGGGCGGCCGGGGGCGGTGCGGTGGTGCGCGCGGCGCGCACCACGGAATTTCGGTCGTGCTGGATGCGGACAGCCGACCGCCGGTCGCCTAGATTGGCGTTGTGTAGGGTGCCTGCGCCGACGGCTCACCCTCACCCGCAATTCAGCCCGTCGGACCGGTCAGGGCGCGGCTCTGCCGGACAGAAACTGTGGACGATGCCGGGGGGCCGCACGCCCTCGTCGGCATCATGTGGAGGAGGCGCTGTGAGCAGCGACCCATGGGGCCGCGTCGACGAGACGGGGACCGTGTACGTGCGTACCGCCGATGGCGAGCAGGTCGTCGGATCGTGGCAGGCGGGCACTCCCGAGGAGGCCCTCGCCTACTTCGAGCGCAAGTATGAGGGCCTGGTCGTCGAGATCGGCCTCCTCGAGCGCCGGGTCAAGACCACCGACCTGTCGGCGAAGGACGCCACGACCGCGATCGAGCATCTGCGCACCCAGGTCGACGAACACCACGCGGTGGGCGACCTGGACGCGCTGAAGAAGCGGCTCGACAAGCTCGTCGAGGCCGTCGAGACGCGCCGCGAGGAGCGCAAGGCCCAGAAGGCCAAGCAGAGCGACGAGGCCCGGCACGCCAAGGAGAAGCTGGTCGCCGAGGCCGAGGAGCTGGCGGCCAGCGAGCAGTGGCGGGCGGCCGGTGAACGGCTGCGCGCGCTGGTGGACACCTGGAAGGGCCTGCCGCGGCTCGACCGCAAGACGGACGACGAGCTCTGGCACCGCTTCTCGCACGCCCGGTCGGCGTTCTCCAAGCGGCGCAAGGCGCACTTCGCGTCGCTGGACGCGCAGCGCGAGGAGTCCCGCAAGGCGAAGGAGAAGCTGGTCGCCGAGGCCGAGGCGCTGTCGAACTCGACGGACTGGGGGGCCACCGCGGCCCGCTACCGCGAGCTGATGGCGGACTGGAAGGCGGCCGGCCGCGCCCAGCGCGAGCACGAGGACGATCTGTGGAACCGCTTCCGCGGCGCCCAGGACATCTTCTTCCAGGCGCGCGGCGAGGTCTTCGCGGAGCGCGACGCCGAGCAGCGGGAGAATCTGACCCGCAAGGAGGAGCTGGCCGTCGAGGCCGAGAAGCTGCTCCCCGTCTCGGACCTGAAGGCGGCGCGGGCGGCGTTCCGCTCGATCAATGAGCGGTGGGAGGCCATCGGCCACGTCCCGCGGGACGCCCGCCCGAAGATCGAGGGCCGGATGCACGCCGTCGAGCGGGCCATCCAGGAGGCCGAGGAGAGCGAGTGGCGCCGGACGAACCCTGAGGCGCGGGCGCGCGCCGCGGGGCTGACCGGTCAGCTCCAGGACGCGGTCGACAAGCTGGAGAAGCAGATCGACGCGGCCCGCGCGGCCGGCAACAACGCCAAGGCCGACAAGCTCGGCCGGGAGCTGGAGAGCCGCAAGGCGCTGCTGGACCAGGCGCTCAAGGGCCTGGAGGAGTTCGGCGGCTGAGAGCCGTACGGACAAAAGGGCCCCGGTACGCGTACCGGGGCCCTTTTGTGTGTCCGCTGCCGCTACGGCCGCCGGGCCGACGTCACCCGGTAGACGTCGTACACGCCCTCCACGCCCCGTACGGCCTTCAGGACGTGCCCCAGGTGCTTGGGGTCGCCCATCTCGAAGGTGAAGCGGGAGGTGGCGACGCGGTCGCGGGAGGTCTGGACGGCCGCCGAGAGGATGTTGACGTGCTGGTCGGACAGGATCCGGGTGACGTCCGACAGGAGGCGGGAACGGTCCAGCGCCTCGACCTGGATGGCGACCAGGAAGACCGAGGACTGGGTGGGCGCCCACTCGACCTCCAGGATCCGCTCCGGCTGCCGGGACAGCGAGTCCACGTTGACGCAGTCGGCGCGGTGCACCGAGACGCCGTTGCCGCGGGTGACGAAGCCGATGATGGGGTCGCCCGGCACCGGGGTGCAGCAGCGGGCCAGCTTGACCCAGACATCGTCGACGCCCTTGACGACCACACCGGGGTCGGCGCTGGACCGGCGCTTGGAGCGCGGCCGGATCGGCGTGGACTCGGCGATGTCCTCGGTGGCCTCGTCCTGGCCGCCGAGAGCCTGCACCAGCTTCTGGACGACGCCTTGCGCGGCGACATGGCCCTCGCCGATCGCGGCGTACAGCGCCGAGATGTCGGGGTAGCGCATCTCGTGCGCGAGGGTGACCAGGGAGTCGCCGGTCAGAATCCGCTGGATCGGCAGGTTCTGCTTGCGCATGGCGCGCGCGATGGCGTCCTTGCCCTGCTCGATCGCCTCGTCACGGCGCTCCTTGGAGAACCAGCCGCGGATCTTGTTGCGGGCCCGCGGGGACTTGACGAAGCCCAGCCAGTCACGGGACGGTCCGGCACCGGGCGCCTTGGAGGTGAAAACCTCCACCAAGTCGCCGTTGTCCAGGGTCGATTCGAGCGGGACGAGGCGCCCGTTGACCCGCGCCCCTATCGTGCGGTGGCCGACCTCGGTGTGCACCGCGTACGCGAAGTCGACGGGGGTGGCACCGGCCGGCAGGGCTATGACGTCGCCCTTCGGCGTGAAGACGAAGACCTCGTTGCGGGACAGGTCGAAGCGCAGCGACTCCAGGAACTCGCCCGGGTCCTCGGTCTCCTTCTGCCAGTCCAGCAACTGCCGCAGCCAGGCCATGTCGTTGACGGTGTCCTGGCCTTTGCCGGCGTTCTTCGGGATGTCCGTACGGATCTTGGAGGCGCCGGCGACGGCTTCCTGCTTGTACTTCCAGTGCGCGGCGATGCCGTACTCCGCGCGCCGGTGCATGTCGAAGGTGCGGATCTGCAGCTCAACCGGCTTGCCGCTGGGGCCGATCACGGTCGTGTGCAGCGACTGGTACATGTTGAACTTGGGCATCGCGATGTAGTCCTTGAACCGGCCGGGGACCGGGTTCCATCGCGCGTGGATGGTGCCGAGGGCGGCGTAGCAGTCGCGGACGGTGTCGACGAGGACGCGGATGCCCACCAGGTCGTAGATCTCGGCGAAGTCGCGGCCGCGCACGATCATCTTCTGGTAGACGCTGTAGTAGTGCTTCGGGCGGCCGGTGACGGTGGCCTTGATCCGGGCGGACCGCAGGTCGGCCTGGACCTCGTCGGTCACTATCGCCAGATACTCGTCCCGCTTGGGCGCCCGCTCGGCGACCAGCCGCACGATCTCGTCGTACATCTTGGGGTAGAGGATCGCGAAGGCGAGGTCCTCCAGCTCCCACTTGATGGTGTTCATGCCCAGGCGGTGGGCGAGCGGAGCGTAGATCTCCAGCGTCTCGCGGGCCTTCTTCTCCTGCTTCTCCCGCTTGAGGTAACGCATGGTGCGCATGTTGTGCAGCCGGTCGGCGAGCTTGATGACCAGGACGCGCGGGTCCTTGGCCATCGCGACGACCATCTTGCGGACCGTCTCCGCCTGCGCGGCCTCGCCGAACTTGACCTTGTCCAGCTTGGTGACGCCGTCGACCAGCAGCGCGACCTGGTCGCCGAAGTCGCGGCGCAGGGTGTCCAGGCCGTACTCGGTGTCCTCGACGGTGTCGTGCAGCAGGCCCGCCATCAGCGTGGCCGGGTCCATGCCCAGCTCGGCGAGGATGGTGGTGACCGCGAGCGGGTGGGTGATGTACGGGTCGCCGCTCTTGCGCTTCTGGCCGCGGTGCCAGCGCTCGGCGACCTGGTAGGCGCGCTCGACCTGGCGCAGCGTGGCGGTCTCGATCTTGGGGTCGTTCCCGCGGACCGCCCGCAGCAGCGGCTCCAGGACCGGGTTGTACGGGCTGGAGCGCTGGACGCCGAGCCGGGCGAGCCGGGCGCGTACCCGGTTGGGAGAGCCGGAGCGGCCGGCCGGGGCGGACGGCAACGGCTTGGGGGCGTCCGGCCGGTCGGCCTTGGCGGGCGGCTTGGCGGCCCGGGACGGCGGGGCGGCCGACTTGGACGAGGAGGCGGCGGGCCTCGGCTCGGGCGCCGTACGGGACCGCTCGGCGGGTGCCGGGGACGCGGAGGTCGGACCGGCCGGCGGCCGGGGCGTGGCGGTGCCACCGGGCGCACCCTGCCGCTCGGGCTGGGGCGCGTCCGTGGAAGCCACATCCGTGGGCTTCGGCTCGTCCGGGCGCGCGGCGTCGGTTCCCTTCGGACGCAGTCCGGGGGAGAGCGGCTGGGCCTCGTCTGGCAAGAGCACTCCTCAGGCGGTTTCCGGACCCCAGGACCTCGAACGGGCCGGGGTGCCATGGTATCGACCCCGCGGCCACAACTCCCGCGCGGCCATGGGTCCGTACATGACACAGCAGCGGGGGCACCCGGATTCTTCCGGATGCCCCCGCTGCTCGGATGCCTGGCGCGACGTCTCAGACGGTGATCAGGGCCTCCAGCGGAGCGCCCTTCAGTCCCGGCTCCAGCCGCTGCCGCCCGGCCAGGAAGCCCAGCTCCAGCAGCACGGCCAGGCCTGCGACCTCTGCGCCCGCGCGGCGGATGAGCTGCAGCGAGGCGTCGGCGGTGCCGCCGGTGGCGAGCACGTCGTCGATCACCAGCACCCGGTCGCCCGGGGCCAGCGCATCGGTGTGGATCTCGATCTCGGCGGTGCCGTACTCCAGCTCGTAGGCCTGCCCGAGCGTCGTACCGGGCAGCTTGCCCGCCTTGCGGACGGGGACGAAGCCGACGCCGGCCCGGACCGCGACCGGAGCGGCGAGTATGAACCCGCGCGCCTCCAGCCCCACGATCTTGTCCACCCGGTGGCGTCCGCACAGCTCGGCGAACGCCTCGGTCAGCGCGCCGAAGGCGGCCGGGTCCGCCAGCAGCGGGGTGATGTCCTTGAACACCACACCCGGCTGCGGGTGGTCCGGGATGTCCGTGATCCGGTTGAGCAGCAGCTCACGCAGCTCTGCGGGGGCGCTCACCGGCGCTTGCCCGACGGGCGGCCGCGTCCGCGGTTACGGGAGGCGGGCTGGTGGCGCGGTCCGACGACCGCGGCACCGTCCTCGGCGTCGGCCGTGGCGAGGCCGGGCTCCTGGTCGTCCTCCTGGCCCGCTTCCTTGGCCGCAGCCGCGGCGCGCTTCGCCTTCACCTTCTTGGCCAGCGCCTTGATCTGCGGCTCGCGGCCCTTCAGGTCGGCGACCAGCGGCGTCGCGATGAAGATCGACGAGTAGGCACCGGCGGCGAGGCCGACGAACAGGGCCAGCGAAATGTCGTTGAGCATGCCCGCGCCCAGGACACCGCCGCCGACGAACAGCAGACCGGCGACCGGGAGCAGCGCCACGACCGTGGTGTTGATCGACCGCACCAGGGTGCTGTTGATCGAGCGGTTGGCGATCTCGCCGTAGGTGAAGCGGTTCTGCTTGGTGATGTCCCTGGAGGCTTCCTTGAGGCTGTCGAAGACGACGACCGTGTCGTACAGGGAGTAACCAAGAATCGTCAGCAGACCGATGACCGTGCCGGGAGTGACCTCGAAGCCGACCAGGGCGTAGACGCCGACCGTGATCGTGAGGTCGTGGATCAGCGCGATCAGGGCGGCGAGCGCCATCCGCCATTCGAAGGCGATGGCCAGATAGATCACCACGAGGATCATGAAGATCCCCAGACCCAGCCAGGCCTTGTTGGCGATCTCCTCGCCCCAGCTCGGGCCGACCAACTGGGTGTTGACGTCCTTGACCGGGATCTTGAGGTCCTTGGCGAGCTCTTCCTGGACCGGCAGCGCCTGCTTGGTGTCCAGGCCGCTGATCTGGATGCGCAGCGCGCCGCTGCCGAGCTTCTGCACCACGGCCTGGTGACCGCCCGCCGCCGACTCGGCCTGGTGCTGGGCCGTGGAGGCGGACACGGAGGTGGACGGCGTGGAGAAGACCGCGCCGCCGGAGAACTCGATACCGAAGTTCAGACCCCGCACCGCCAGGCCGACGATGGCCGTGATGGTGATGAGGATCGAGATGCCGTACCAGATCTTCCGCTTGCCGATGAAGTCGTAGCCGACCTCGCCGCGGTAGAGCCGGGCGCCGAGATTTCCGAGCTTGGACATCTCACGCCTCCTTCGTCTGCGTGGGGGCGGCGCCGCGACGACGGCGCAGCGGCGGCTTGGCGCCCAGGCGCTTGGGGTCGAGGCCGGACCAGGAGTGGCCGTCGGCGAAGAACTTCCGCCGGGCCAGCATCGTCATCAGCGGCTTGGTGAAGTAGAAGACCACGACGACGTCGAGGACGGTGGTCAGGCCGAGCGTGAACGCGAAGCCCTTCACCTTGCCGACGGTGACGATGAACAGCACCGCCGCGGCCAGGAACGACACGAAGTCGGAGACCAGGATCGTCCGGCGGGCGCGCGGCCAGCCGCGCTCGACGGCCGGTCGCAGGGTGCGGCCCTCGCGGATCTCGTCCCGGATGCGTTCGAAGTAGACGATGAACGAGTCGGCGGTGATACCGATCGCCACGATGGCGCCGCAGACCGCCGGGAGGTTCAGTGCGAACCCGATGGTCGGGCCGAGCAACGTCATGATGGTGTACGTCAGGACCGCCGAGACCAGCAGGCTCGCCAGCGCGACCAGCGCCAGCCCCCGGTAGTAGGCGACGAGGTAGATCACGACCAGCGCCAGGCCGATGGCACCGGCGATCAGACCGGCGTGCAGCTGCTCGCCGCCGAGCGCCGCGGTGACCGTGGTCTCGTCGTCGATCTTGAAGGACAGCGGCAGCGAACCGTAGGACAGCATGTTGCCCAGGTCCTCGGCGGACTGCTGGGTGAAGCCGCCGGAGATGGTGGCGTTGCCACCGTTGATCGCCTTGCTGACCGACGGGGCGGAGACCACCGCGCCGTCCAGCACGATCCCGAACTGGTTCTGCGGCGGAGCCTTGGCGGCGAGCTTGCCGGTGACGTCCGCGAACTTCTTGCCGCCCTCGGAGGTGAAGTCCATCTGGACGATCCAGCCCTGGGCGGTCTGGCTGTCGAAGACGGCCTTGGCGCCACTGACCTCAGTGCCCTCGACGCCGACCGGGCCGAGCGCGTACTTCTGCGTGCCGTCGTCCTTGCAGGCCACGATGGAGGAGGAGGGCAGAGCGTTCGCGGCCTTCTGACCAGCGGTGGCGCGGCTCGCGTCGGTGGAGCAGTCCAGCGCGTTGAGCTGCTTCTGGAGGGCCGGCGGAATGTCCGCGCCGGCCGGGGGCGTCGGCGGGGCCTGGGGCGCGGAGGGCTTGGCCGGGCCGGAGGGGGTGGGCTTGGCGGACGGCGCCTTCTTCAGCGCGTCCGTCACCGCACGGCCCTGCGTGGTCGGCTTGTCACCCGGCGACTGCGAGGCCTGCTGCTGGGTGCCGGGCTGCTTCGTGGCCGGGTCGCCCGCGGCCTTGTCGCCCTTGGCCTTGTCGTTCGCGCCCTTCTTGGAGGGGCTGGGCTTGGGCTCGGGGGTCTTGGTGCCCGCCGTGGTGGTGAGCACCGGGCGGAACCCGAGCTTGGCGGTGGTGCCGACCTGCTCGCGGGCCTGCTTCGCGTCCGTCCCCTTGGGGATGTTCACGATGATGTGGTCGGTGCCCTGTGTCTGGACCTCGGCCTCGGACACACCGAGACCGTTGACCCGCCGCTCCATGATGCCGGCGGCGGTGTTCATATTGGTCTCGTTGATCGCGTTGGGCTTGCCCGGCTGGTTCTGGGCCTTCAGCGTGAAGCTGGTGCCACCGGCCAGGTCGATGCCCAGTCGCGGCGTCATCGTGCCGGAGTAGAACATCCCTCCGATCAGCCCCGCCATGGCGATGAGGACCAGGAGCAGGGTGCGGCCCGGATGCCCCTGGCTCGCGGGCGTCCTGCGGCCCTTCTTCGGTGCTGCCACCTTCTCGTATCTCCCTGTCCAACCCCTCGGCCCGGGATGCCGGCCGAGGGGCCACGAAGTCTTGTGGGGACGTGCCCCCGCCGGAGCCTAGACCGTCCCGGAACCGCGGTGCACGACACACCACGCGTGCTCCCGCGGTTCCGTGGGGATGGACTACTTCGCGTCGTCGCCGGACTTCTTGTCGTCCTTCGCGGTGTCGGCGTCCGCCTTGACGGTGTCCTTGGCCTCGTCGGCGTCCTTGGCCTCCTTGGCCTCGTCCGCGGCGGGCTCGGCGTCGGCCGGGGCGTCGGCCTTGCCCATGTCGATCTTGCCGGGCTTCTCGGCGGCGGCGTCGCCGGTCAGCGAGGACGCGTCGTCCGGAACGACCGGCTCGTCATGGTGGATCGGGTCGGCACCGTCCAGGATGCGGTTGTACTCCTCGTCCGCGAGCACGGCACCGATGGCGTTCTTGGCGTAGATGGCGTGCACGCCGGGGGCGACCTCCAGGAGGACGGTGTCCTCGTGGATTTCCTTGACGGTGGCGTACATGCCGCCGATCGTCCGGACGCCGGTGCCGGCCTGCATCTCATCGCGCATCTGGGCGGCCGCCTGCTGCTTCTTCTTGGCGGACCGCGTCATCAGGAACATGGCCCCGATGAGGACGATGAAGGGGAGGAGAGTCACGATATTGGGCACGGGACGGAAATCCTTCGCACGACCGCTGCTGTGCGGTCTCATAGAGCGGGGGTGGATATGCCGCCCATACGAACGGCATCGGCGGAGTCTAGGCGAGTCCCCACCAGTGGAACAACGCACAGCATCCCACCGCAGTTCCTGGCCCGGCGAGTCCCCGCGCCGTCACGCCCCGAACAAGCCCTGCTGCCCGCCGGCGCCCGCCTGCTGCTGCGGCGGGACGAGGCCCAGATGGGCCCAGGCCGCCGGGGTCGCGACCCGGCCCCTGGGGGTCCTGGCCAGCAGTCCTTCCCGTACGAGGAACGGCTCGGCGACCTCCTCCACGGTCTCCCGCTCCTCCCCCACCGCGACCGCGAGGGTGGACAGGCCCACCGGGCCGCCGCTGAACAGCTTGAGCAGGGCCGTGAGCACGGCGCGGTCGAGGCGGTCCAGGCCGCGGGCGTCGACCTCGTAGACCCCGAGGGCCCGGGAGGCGATCTCGCGGGTGATCAGACCGTCCGCCTTCACCTGGGCGTAGTCGCGGACCCGGCGCAGCAGGCGGTTGGCGATACGGGGCGTGCCGCGGGAGCGGCCGGCGATCTCGGCGGCGCCCTCCGGGTCTATGTCGACGTCCAGCAGACCGGCCGAGCGGTGGATGACCCGCTGCAGCTCGGCGGGGGCGTAGAACTCCATGTGCGCGGTGAAGCCGAAGCGGTCGCGCAGCGGGGGCGGCAGCAGACCGGCCCTGGTCGTGGCGCCGACCAGGGTGAACGGGGGGAGTTCGAGCGGGATGGCGGTGGCTCCCGGGCCCTTGCCGACGATGACGTCGACGCGGAAGTCCTCCATCGCCATGTAGAGCATTTCCTCGGCGGGCCGGGACATCCGGTGGATCTCGTCGAGGAAGAGGACCTCGCCCTCCTGGAGGGAGGAGAGGATCGCGGCGAGGTCGCCGGCGTGCTGGATGGCGGGCCCGGAGGTGATCCGGATCGGGGCGCCCATCTCGGCGGCGATGATCATCGAGAGGGTCGTCTTGCCGAGGCCCGGCGCGCCCGACAGCAGGACGTGGTCGGCAGTGGCGCCGCGGGCGCGGGCGGCGCGCAGCACCAGGTCGAGCTGTTCGCGCACCCGCTCCTGGCCGACGAATTCCGCCAGGTCCTTGGGCCGCAGCGCGGCCTCGACGGCGGTGTCCTCACCGTCCGCGTCGGCCCCGACCAGCCGGTCGGGTGCGCCCTCGGCGTCCTCGCTGGTGGGCGGTGCGGTGTCGTCCCAGTTCACTGCGGATTGCCTCGTGAGGTCGGGGCGGCCGGGCCGCCGGTGTGGTCGAACGGTCGGGGGCGCGGGGCCCGGACGGCGGCGGTCACCGTGCGCGGTTCAGGGACTGCAGGGCCGCCTTGAGCAGCTGCGGCACCTGGGGCGCCGCTCCCTCGGCGACGGCCGCCTCGGCCTGCGGGGCGACCGCGGCGACCGCCTCGTCCGCCTCCCGGGTGGCATAGCCGAGGCCGATCAGCGCGGCGTGCAGCTGGTCGCGCCAGCCGGGAGTGACGGCGCTGCCGACGCCCGCGCGGCCGGTGCCGAGCGGCTCCCCGAGCCGGTCCTTGAGCTCCAGGAGCAGCTTCTGCGCGCCCTTCTTGCCGATGCCGGGCACGGCGGTGAGGGCCTTTTCGTCGCCGGTGGCGACGGCCAGCCGCAGCGCGTCCGGGGAGTGCACCGCGAGCATCGCCTGGGCGAGCCGGGGTCCGACCCCGCTGGCGGTCTGGAGCAGCTCGAAGGTCTGCCGCCCGTCGTCATCGGCGAAGCCGTAGAGGGTGAGCGAGTCCTCACGGACGACGAGGGAGGTGGCGAGCTTGGCCTGCTGTCCGACGCGCAGCGCGGAGAGGGTGTCCGGCGTGCACTGGACGGCCATGCCGATGCCGCCGACCTCGACGACGGCGGAGTCCGGTGCGAGGGCCGCGACCGGGCCGGAGACGAAGGCGATCATCGGGTGCCCTTCTGGGGTGTCGCCCGGCGGACGCCGGGAGCGCGGACGGGAGCAGCGCGGCGGGCCGCGGCGTGCGCCTGCTGGAGGCGGTTGACCGCGGGGGCGCGCCAGATATGGCAGATGGCGAGGGCGAGCGCGTCGGCGGCATCGGCGGGCTTGGGTGGCGCGTCGAGCCGCAGCAGGCGGGTCACCATCGCGCCGACCTGCGCCTTGTCGGCCCGGCCGGAGCCGGTGACGGCGGCCTTGACCTCGCTGGGGGTGTGCAGCGCGACCGGCAGCCCACGGCGGGCCGCGCACAGCATGGCGACCGCGCTGGCCTGGGCGGTGCCCATGACCGTACGGACGTTGTGCTGGCTGAAGACCCGCTCCACGGCGACGCATTCGGGGCGGTGCTCGTCGAGCCAGGCGTCTATCCCGCGCTCGATCTCCACCAGGCGCAGGGCGATGTCGGCGTCCGCGGGCGTGCGGACGACGCCGACGCCGACCATCGTCAGCGGACGCCCGGCGACGCCGTCGACCACCCCGACCCCGCAGCGCGTCAGCCCGGGGTCCACCCCCAGCACCCTCATCGCTCCCGCCCCTCGCCGTATTCGGTCAGCTGTTCCTGCTTCGGGAGCGCATGCCCCCTGATCAGCACAGTAGTGGCTGCCACTGACAAACCGACGGGCCGACGGGGTGTGTCCCCGTCGGCCCGTCAGTGAACCGAGCGTGCGCCCCGGTCAGGCGTCGACCTTGGCCATCACATCGTCCGAGACGTCGAAGTTGGCGAAGACGTTCTGCACGTCGTCGCTGTCCTCCAGCGCGTCGATCAGCTTGAAGATCTTGCGCGCGCCCTCTTCCTCCAGTTCGACCTGCATGGTCGGGACGAAGTTGGCGTCGGCCGAGTCGTAGTCGATACCGGACTCCTGGAGGGCCGTGCGGACCGCGACCAGGTCGGTGGCCTCGCTGAGCACCTCGAAGGACTCACCGAGGTCGTTGACCTCCTCGGCACCCGCGTCCAGGACCGCGCCCAGGACGTCGTCCTCGGTCAGTTCACCCTTGGGGACGATCACCACGCCCTTGCGGTTGAACAGGTACGACACCGAACCCGGGTCGGCCATCGAACCGCCGTTGCGGGTCATGGCGACGCGGACGTCCGAGGCGGCGCGGTTGCGGTTGTCGGTGAGGCACTCGATGAGCACCGCGACACCGTTGGGACCGTAACCCTCGTACATGATGGTCTCGTAGTCGGCGCCGCCGGCTTCGAGGCCCGCACCGCGCTTGACCGCGGAGTCGATGTTCTTGTTGGGCACCGAGCTCTTCTTGGCCTTCTGGATGGCGTCGAAGAGCGTCGGGTTGCCGTCCGGGTCGGCACCGCCCGTACGGGCCGCGACCTCGATGTTCTTGATCAGCTTCGCGAAGAGCTTGCCGCGCTTGGCATCGATCACGGCCTTCTTGTGCTTCGTCGTAGCCCATTTAGAGTGGCCGGACATCCGCCTGTCTCCTTCGCGTAACCAACGTCTGAAACGAACGCCTCAGATCCTACCGGGGCCAGGTCACACGGTGTAACTCCCGCCCGTCACCCGGCCACTGCCCCTGCCGGAGCCCCGAGGCCCGTCCTCCTGGTCAGCCCTGGGCCCGCCGCACCATGTCCACGAACAGCGCGTGGACCCGGTGGTCGCCGGTGAGCTCCGGGTGGAAGGACGTGGCGAGGACGTTACCCTGCCGCACGGCCACGGTGTGCCCGTCGTAGGTCGCCAGGACCTCGACCGCGCCACCTACGGACTCGACCCAGGGGGCCCGGATGAAGACGCCCTCGACGGGTCCGCCGGGAATCCCGGCGACATCGATCGCCGCCTCGAACGACTCGTTCTGCCGCCCGAAGGCGTTACGGCGCACGATCATGTCGACGCCGCCGAACGTCTCCTGGTCCTCGCGGGCGTCCAGCAGCTTGTCCGCAACCATGATCATGCCGGCGCAGGTGCCGTAGACCGGCTTGCCCGCGCGGACGAAGGCGCGCAGCGGCTCCAGCATGCCGAAGGTGACGGCCAGCTTGGACATGGTGGTGGACTCGCCGCCCGGTATGACCAGGCCGTCGATCCCGTCCAGTTCCTCGGGACGGCGTACCGGCCGGGCCAGGGCGTCCGCCTCGGCGAGCGCGGTGAGGTGCTCGCGGACGTCGCCCTGGAGGGCCAGCACACCGATGGTGGGGGTGCTCATCAACGTGTCCTACCAGCCGCGGTTGGCGTAGCGCTCGGCCTCGGGGAGGGTGTCGCAGTTGATGCCGACCATGGCCTCGCCCAGGTTGCGGGAGACGTCCGCGATCACCTTCGGGTCGTCGTAGAAGGTGGTGGCCTTCACGATCGCGGCGGCGCGCTTGGCAGGGTCACCGGACTTGAAGATGCCGGAGCCGACGAACACGCCCTCGGCGCCGAGCTGGCGCATCAGCGCGGCGTCGGCCGGGGTGGCGACACCACCGGCGGAGAACAGCACGACCGGCAGCTTGCCCAGCTCGGCGACCTCCTTGACCAGCTCGTACGGGGCGCGCAGCTCCTTGGCGGCGGCGAACAGCTCGTTGTTGTCGCAGCCGCGCAGCTTGGCGATCTCGCCCTTGATCTGGCGGAGGTGGCGGACCGCCTCGACGACGTTGCCGGTGCCGGCCTCGCCCTTGGAGCGGATCATCGCGGCGCCCTCGGCGATCCGGCGCAGCGCCTCGCCCAGGTTGGTGGCACCACAGACGAACGGGGTGGTGAAGGCCCACTTGTCGGAGTGGTTGACCTCGTCGGCCGGGGTGAGGACCTCGGACTCGTCGATGTAGTCGACGCCGAGCGACTGCAGGACCTGGGCCTCGACGAAGTGGCCGATACGGGACTTGGCCATGACCGGGATGGAGACCGCGTTGATGATGCCGTCGATCATGTCCGGGTCGGACATCCGGGCCACGCCGCCGTCCTTGCGGATGTCGGCGGGGACCCGCTCCAGGGCCATGACGGCGACGGCGCCCGCGTCCTCGGCGATCTTCGCCTCTTCCGGCGTGACGACGTCCATGATCACGCCGCCCTTGAGCTGCTCGGCCATACCGCGCTTGACGCGCGCGGTTCCGGTCTCGGGGGACTGGGACGTGGTGGGCGTGCTGGACACGGTTTGACCTCACTCCATGCGGGTGGCTGTACTGCTGCGCCCACACAACCGTTTGTGAGCGGACCGGGAAAAGGGCCAATTAGAGGTCAGTGGCTTCTCACCGCTGGGAGCCGCAGCCGCCGGCACACCGCTTCCGGCCCGCTCCCCGGCTCAGTTCCCGGCCGAGCGGTCGTCCAGAACGGCCGGCGGCTCGTCGTCCATCTCGAAGGCCAACGGGAACGGCGCATGGCCGGCGAGCCGGAAATAACGCACCACCCGGTGGCGGCGGACGGCGCGTGCGGCCCGTACGGCGTCGTTGTGGAAACGGCGGGCCATCGGGACCCGGCGCACCGCGGCGGTCAGCTCGGCGACCGACTGCTCACCGCCCGGCGCCTCCCGTACGGCCTCCAGCTGATCCTCCTCCGCGAAGATCGCCCGCAGCGCCTGGCTCAGCTCACTCTCCGCGACCTCCCGGTGGTCCTCCTCGGCCTGCCGGGCCTCGTGCGCGGCCTGGTAGAGAACGATCGAGGCGGCCGGGTCGAGGACCCCCGAGGTGCCCACCTCCTGCGCGACGGACGCGCGCCGGAGCAGCTGGGCGTCGAGCGCCGCCCTGGCCGCGTCGATACGGGCATGCAAGCGGTCGAGGCGGCCGGCCGTCCAGCTCAGATAGATGCCGATGAGGACGATCGCGGCGGCGATCCAGATGAACGTGGTCACGGTCGGTTACGTTATCCCACGTTTTTGGCTTTCCCGCCGTGGTGGTTGCTCGCCGTTTGTTGCCCGCTTGCGCGGTGCACTCGCCGTTGCGCCTGCGGCGGGCGGGGCCGCTGCGCGGGGCTGTCGGGGTGCGGTGACGGGTGGAGACAAGGTCGGCAGGGGTGCACGTTGGTGGTCCGGTGCGGACCGTAGGGCCCGGTGATGGCTTACGGCGGCCGGCCCCCACCACCGTCGCTCACTCCCCCAACGGGAGGGGGCGGGCCGGAGGGGCCTGTGTTGTGGACGTAAAGCGAAGCAGTCCACAACACAGGCCCCGGAGGCCCGTCACCGCACCCAACAACAACCCCGCCCGCCGCAGGCGCAACGGCGGGAAAGCCGAAAGCGTCGGCCAAGGCAAAGCGCAGCGGAACGGCGGGAAAGCCAAAAACGTGGGAGGTCAATCCTTCGCCGGCCAGAGGCGATTCCGTGGGCCGACCCGCTCATCCGTGGCCACGGACGCCGCCCCGGTGGTCACCGTCTCGTAGACGGCGAGGATGTCGGCGCCAACGGTCGCCCAATCGAAGCGACGCACATGCCGGGCGCCGCGTTCGCGCAGCTCGGCGAGGCGCGCGGGGTCACCGAGGAGTCGTACCGCCGCGGCGGCGAGCGCCTCGGCGTCCTCGTTGGTGAAGAGTTCACCGGCTTCGCCCTGGTCCAGGACCTGGGCGAAGGCGTCGAGGTCGCTGGCCAGTACGGGCGCGCCGGCCGACATCGCCTCCACCAGGATGATGCCGAAGGATTCGCCGCCGGTATTGGGCGCGACATAGAGGTCGACGCTGCGCAGCAGCCGGGCCTTGTCCTCGTCGCTGACCATGCCGAGGAATTCGACCCGGGAGCGGAGGTCGGCGGGCAGTGCCGCGACGGCCTCCTCCTCGTCGCCGCGGCCGGCGACGAGGAGCCGGGCGTCGGGTACTGCGGTGAGGATCGCGGGCAGCGCGTCCATCAGGACCGGCAGGCCCTTGCGTGGCTCGTCGATCCGGCCGATGAAGCCGATCGTGCGTCCCTGCCACTCGGCCTTGGGCTCGGCGGTGGCGAAGAAGTCGACGTCCACGCCGTTGGGGATGACCACCGCGTCGCCACCGAGGTGTTCGACGAGCGTGCGGCGGGCGTATTCGCTCACCGCGATCCGGGCGCTGATCTTCTCCAGCGCGGGCTGCAGGATCGGATAGGCGGCGATCATCGCCCGCGAGCGCGGGTTGGAGGTGTGGAAGGTCGCCACGATCGGGCCCTGGGCCGCCCAGCAGGAGAGCAGGCCGAGCGAGGGCGAGGCCGGCTCGTGGATGTGGATGACGTCGAAGGCGCCCTGCTGGAGCCAGCGGCGTACCCGGGCGGCGGACAGGAAGCCGAAGTTGAGGCGGGCGACGGAGCCGTTGTAGGGGACGGGGACGGCACGTCCGGCGGAGACGACGTACGGCGGGAGCGGGGTCTCGTCGTCCGCGGGGGCCAGGACGGAGACCTCGTGGCCGAGGTGGATCAGGTGGTCGGCCAGGTCGCGGATGTGGAACTGCACGCCGCCGGGGACGTCCCAGGCGTACGGGCAGACGATGCCGATCTTCACACGGACTCCGTTCCGGCGGTTCCGGAGGCCTCGGAGCCGCCGTGGGCGGAGGGCTGCTCGGGCTGTTCCAGGTCGGCGAGCCAGAGACGCTGCAGCATGTGCCAGTCCTCGGGGTGGTCGGCGATGCCGGAGGCGAAGGCGTCGGCGAGCGCCTGGGTCATCTGGGCGGCCTTCTCGGCACGGCTGCCGGTCTCGGGGACCTCGATCTCCGGGTGGACCCGGCCGCGCATGACGGGGGTCTCGTCGAACCAGAGGGTGACGGGCAGCAGCATGGCGCCGGTCTGTACAGCGAGCACGGCGGGGCCGGCCGGCATCTTCGTGGCCTCGCCGAAGAACTTGACCTCTATCCCGGAGGCGGACAGATCACGGTCCGCGACCAGGCAGACCAGTCCGCCGGCCCGCAGCCGCCGGGCCAGCGTGCCGAAGGCGGCGCCGCCGGTGTGCGGCAGCACCTCCATGCCCAGGCCCTCGCGGAAGGCGACGAAACGGTCGTAGAGGGATTCCGGCTTGAGGCGCTGGGCGACGGTGGTGAAGGGGACCCCGAGCTTGGTGGTGACCCAGGCGCCCGCGAGGTCGTAGTTGCCCATGTGGGGCAGCGCCAGGATGACGCCACGGCCGCTCTTGAGCCCGTCCTCCAGGTGGTGCACGTCCTCGGGGGTGAAACCGGCCCTTATCCGGTCCTTGCTCCAGGCCGGCAGCCGGAAGGACTCCATCCAGTAGCGCATGTACGAGCGCATCCCGGCCCGGGAGAGCTCGGCGAGCCGCTGCGGGGTGGCGTCCGGGACGACCCGGGCGAGGTTCGACTCCAGGCGGAGGACGCCCTTGCCGCGGCGCTTCCAGGCGATGTCGCCGATCCGCCGGCCGAGCCGTACGGCCGTGCCTTCGGGCAGCTTCTTGACGGTGCTCCAGCCCAGGGCGTAGAGCGCGTCCGCCAGCTTCTCCCCGTCGATCCACGGCCGGCCGTTCCTGCGCGCGCTCATGCGCTGTTCCCCCCTTGTGCGATGGCGTCGGCCTCGGCCGACTCCCGTCGGACCGTCACCACACGCTGGCCGAGGGTGACGGCACTGCCGATGGCGACGATCCACAGCGCGATCGGCAGCAGGATCTCGACGCCGGGCACCCCGAAGGCGTGCAGCCCCGACAGGCCGCAGGCCACCAGCGTGACGACCAGCCGCTCGGCCCGCTCCACCAGGCCGTTGACGTCCACCGGCAGCCCGATGGCCTCCCCGCGCGCCTTGGTGTACGAGACCACCTGGCCGCTGGCGAGGCAGAAGATCGCCATTCCGCAGAGCAGCAGGCTGTCGCCCCGGCCCGCGTACCAGAGGGCGAGTCCGCCGAAGATCGCCGAGTCGGCGACCCGGTCGAGGGTGGAGTCGAGAAAGGCGCCCCACCGGCTGGAGCGGCCCAGCTGGCGCGCCATGTTGCCGTCGACGAGGTCCGAGAAGACGAACAGCGTGATGACGACCGTGCCCCAGAAGAACTCGCCCATCGGGTAGAAGATCAGGGCGCCGGCCACCACGCCGCCGGTGCCGACCAGAGTGACCGCGTCCGGGCTGACGCCGATCCGGATGAGCAGGGCGGCGAACGGCGTGAGAACACGCGTGAAGAACGCACGCGCGTACTTGTTCAGCATGGCCTTCCCGGGAGTCGTAACGGGCCGTGCGGTCTGACGGCCACCGGCGGGCCCATCGTAGCCAGGAGGTCAGGGGCCACCACGAACGCATCGCGGCACCGGGTGCGTCCGGCGGCCCGGGGCCGCCGGCGCGCGCCTCCGGACGCTCCCGCAGGCCGTACGGGGTGTGCCCGGTGCCCTTGGGGGGACCGGCCCGATGCGCCATGTATGGACGCGGCATGGCCTCGGTGGAAAGCTCGAATCACCGCAAAGTGTCGACCTGGAGGCGAGACACATGAGCGAGAAGTCGAGTACACGCCCGGGAGCCGCCGGAAGGGCATCGACGGCCGGCCGGCCCACGGCCCTGCGCAATGTGGTGCTGGTCGGCCACAGCGGCTCCGGAAAAACCACTCTGGTCGAGGCCCTCGCCCTGGCATCCGGCGCGGTCAACCGGGCGGGCCGGGTCGAGGACGGCGGCTGTCTCTCCGACTACGACGAGATCGAGCACCGCCAGCAACGCTCCGTACAGCTCTCCCTGGTCCCGGTGGACTGGGGCGGAGTCAAGATCAATATCTTGGACACCCCCGGATACGCCGATTTCGTCGGGGAACTCAGGGCCGGTCTGCGCGCGGCGGACGCGGCCCTCTTCGTTGTCTCGGCGGCCGACGGTGTGGCCGGCGCGACCCGGATGGTCTGGGACGAGTGCGCGGCCGTCGGGATGCCGCGCGCGCTGGTCATCACGCACCTGGAGGCGTCCCGCGCCGACTTCGACGAGATGACCGCGCGCTGCCGGACCGCGCTCGGCGGCGAGGACCCGGACGCCGTCCTCCCCCTCTACCTCCCGCTGTACGGCACGCCGGGCGCCGACGGCCACGCCCCCGTACACGGCCTGATCGGCCTGCTCTCGCAGCGGGTGTTCGACTACTCCTCCGGCGAGCGCACCGAGCGGGCACCGACCGCGGACGAGCTGCCGCTGATCGAGGCGGCCCGCAACCGCCTCATCGAGGGCATCATCGCCGAGAGCGAGGACGAGTCCCTGATGGACCGCTACCTCGGCGGCGAGGAGATCGACGTCAAGACCCTCATCGGCGACCTGGAGACGGCGGTGGCCCGGGGAAGCTTCCATCCCGTGCTGGCCGCGGCCCCGGCCGCCGACGGCGCCAAGCAGGGGCTGGGCACGGTGGAGCTGCTGGAACTGATCACCGGTGGCTTCCCGACGCCCGTGGAGCGCGAGGCGCCGGCCGTGACCACTCCGGACGGCGCCCCGCGCCCGGCGCTGAGCTGCGACCCGGACGGTCCGCTGGCGGCCGAGGTGGTCAAGACCTCCTCCGACCCGTACGTCGGCCGGATCTCGCTGGTCCGCCTCTTCTCGGGCACCCTGTGCCCGGACGAGACGGTGCATGTCTCCGGCCACGGGCTGCAGGACCGGGGCCATGAGGACCATGACGTCGACGAGCGGGTCGGCGCGCTGTCCACCCCGTTCGGCAAGCAGCAGCGCCAGCTGTCCAAGGCGGTCGCCGGGGATCTGGCCTGTGTGGCGAAGCTGTCGCGCGCGGAGACCGGCGACACCCTCTCCGGCAAGGACGACCCGCTGCTGATGGAGCCCTGGACGATGCCCGACCCGCTGCTGCCGGTCGCCATCGAGGCCCACAGCAAGGCCGACGAGGACAAGCTCTCGCAGGGCCTGGCCCGCCTGGTCGCCGAGGACCCGACGATGCGCCTGGAACACAACCAGGACACCCATCAGGTGGTCCTGTGGTGCCTGGGCGAGGCGCATGTCGACGTGGCCCTGGAGCGGCTGCGGACCCGCTACGGCGTCCAGGTGGACACGGTCACGCACAAGGTCCCGCTGCGGGAGACCTTCGGCGCCCCCGCCGCGGGCCGCGGGCGCCATGTCAAACAGTCCGGCGGGCACGGCCAGTTCGCGATCTGCGAGATCGAGGTCGAGCCGCTGCCCGGCGGCTCCGGCATCGAGTTCGTGGACAAGGTCGTGGGCGGCGCGGTGCCCCGGCAGTTCATCCCGTCCGTGGAGAAGGGCGTACGCGCCCAGGCCGCACGCGGGGTCGCCGCCGGGCATCCGCTCGTCGACATCCGCGTCACGCTGCTCGACGGCAAGGCGCACTCCGTCGACTCCTCCGACGCCGCGTTCCAGACGGCGGGCGCGCTCGCACTGCGCGAGGCCGCCGGCGAGGTCCGGATCGATCTGCTCGAACCGGTGTCCGAGGTGAGCGTGATGGTTCCGGACGATTTCGTCGGCCAGGTGATGAGCGATCTGTCGGGGCGCCGCGGCCGGGTCGTGGGCACCGAACAGTCAGGCGCGGGACGCACCGTGGTGCGCGCCGAGGTGCCCGAGATCGAGATCGACCGGTACGCCGTCGATCTGCGGTCCCTCTCGCACGGCACCGGGCGGTTCTCCCGCGTCCACCTGCGGCATGAGCCGATGCCGCCGCAGCTCGCCGACAAGTGGCGGGAAGAGGCGGAGAACGGCGCATAGTTGACGGCCGATCAACCATTGGGGCGGCCGCTGTCCTGCTCAACTCCTGCGGGCGGGACGGCGGCTGTACGCTGAGCACCGGCCGTGGAACCACGCGTTCGGCGGCCGGACGCGAGGTCACGGGCTCGAAGACAGGCCCTCAGCAGGTGTGCCGTCAGCGGAAGTCGGGAAGAGCCGCATCATCGGATGCGTGCGGTGTGGGGGGCGGTAGTGGCAGACGGCTTTGACTTCAGTCCCGGGGCTCAGGTCCCGCTGTCGGGGAGTGCCGGGCAGACGGCGGCGACCCAGGCGCTGGCCTCGGCGGCCTATCGGGACTGCCAGCTCGCCAAGATCTCCGACGCCGACTCGGACTCCGGCAAGTCCACCATCAAGAAGCCCAAGCTGTCCCTGTTCGCGCCCAATCTCGGCGAGGCCTTCGCCCGCGCGGTGCAGGTGCGGATGCTCGGCGGCGGGCGCGCCGCGCTGATCCAGTCCTTCGGCACCGAGCCGCAGACCGTCGTCGAGCACTGTCTGTCCGCCACCCGCATCCGCAAGCAGCGGGACGCCAAGCTGACGCTGCTGATGGTGCTGTTCGGGGTGCTGTTCCTGCCCGGTGTGCTGCTGTGGCTGGGCGTCTTCCAGCTGCGGAAGATGCTCTCCAAGGACGGCTCGGGCAAGGGCCTCTCGCTGATCGGCGGGGTGCTGCTGACGGTGCTGGGCCTGCTCACCGTGTTCTTCATGATCAAGCTGCCGCTCAACGGCTTCTGGCCGCTGTACGCCCGCGGCATGGTCGTCGCCCCGGTGATCGGCTGGTGGCTGGCCAAGCAGATCTGCGAGAAGACCGCGGTGGCCATGCGGGAGGCGTGGAAGGGGCTGCTGGAGGGCGGCGGCGTGGCCGCGAAGATCCCCGAGGCGGTCCCCCAGGACCCGAACCAGATCGCCGCCGAGACCCTCCGCCAGAATCTCGCCAAAATCTCCGCCGAGCAGAGCAGCAACGTCGTCTTCTACGCCGGCCCCAAGGGGATACTCGGCATGGGCACGCGCTGGGGCAGCTGGCAGCTCGCCGAGGAGCTCGTCCCGGCGCAGGGCGGCAGCGAGATCCACCCGTTCCGCAGCTGGGACGTGATCCGGGCGATCCACGACAAGCTGCGGCTGCTGGAGCGCAGCCCGCTGCACACCGGCGGCTTCCCCACCCCGTCCGTACGCCACTGGATCGTCTCGCCGGTCGGCGAGAAGGCCGCCGCCGTCAGCCGCCCCGAGGGCGCCCATGTGGAGGCGTACCAGATCCGTGGGCACGAGATAGAGCGGATCTGCAACGAGCAGCAGTTCGGCAGCGGCAACCGCCACTACCTCGGTGTCCAGTTCGTGCTGTGGGACGGCCAGTTGGTGATCACCCTCATGATCACCGTCACCGTGCTCCACGAGACCCTGCGCATCGAGGTCACCGGCCATGCCCTGGGCCCGGTCAACGGCCTCTTCACGTCGAAGCCGGAGCCCAAGACCAAGGACGTCGCCAAGGTCGTCAAGTTCTGGGAGACCAGGACCCAGCAGCTCCCGCTGATCGAGCCGCAGGAGGTGGTCCGGCTCGCCGCCCGCGCCCCGCTGACCTGGTTCCCGCCGGTCCTGGACTTCCTCGGCGGCAAGCTGACCCTGCCCGAGCCGTTCGGCCTGCGGCACGTCTGGGCCGACAAGCCCTGGCGCCACCGCTTCATGGCCGACGACGCGCTGCGCGCCGCCACCCCGGTGCTGCGCACGGTCCACTCCGCCGCGATGAGCGTCCTCAAGGAGAACGGTGTGGACACCGAGCGCTTCACCAACCGCTCGCTGGTCCTCAGCGGCATGATCCAGGGCGTGGAGCCGCAGAAGGCGGACGAGTACAACGCCTAGACCTCGCGGGCGCGCCGGCTAGCGGAAGATGCCGGTGTGCCCCAGGGAGTACCGTCCCGGCTGCGGGTAGACCGCCAGTCCGTGCGGGCCCTGGCCGACCGGGATCTTGGCCAGGGTCTTGCCGGTGCGGGTGTCCAGTGCGTAGACCTCGGAGTTGTAACGGCCGGACAGCCACAGCACCTTGCCGTCGGTGGACAGGCCGCCCATGTCGGGGCTGCCGCCGCCGCGGATGTGCCATCTGTCGACGAGCTTGCCGGTCCGGAAGTCGAGCAGGGAGATGGAGCCCTCACCGCGGTTGGAGATGTACATGTGCTTCGAGTCGCGGCTGACGTAGAGGCCGTGGGCGCCCTTGCCGGTCGGCATGAGCCGGGGCCGGTTGAAGGTGTCGCCGTTCAGGACCCAGATGCCGTCGGCCATCATGTCGGCGACGTACCAGGTCCTGCCGTCCGGGGAGATCTTCACGTCCTGCGGCATCGCGCCCTCGAACGGCAGCTTCTGCTGGCCGATCACCGTCATCTTCGCGGTGTCGACCTTGAGCAGCTCACCGGAGAACTCACAGGAGACGATGAAGTACCGGCCGTCCGGCGAGAAGTCGGCGTGGTTGACGCCGCCGCAGTTGACCGGGAGCGTCTTGCGGACCTCCATGGTGTGCGGATCGCGGAAGACCAGCTGCCGGTCCATGGAGGCCATCACGACCGCGTACTTGCCGTTGGGCGTGAAGTAGAGGTTGTACGGGTCATGGACCTTGACCGGTTCGCCGGCCTTGCCGGTCGCGGGGTCGATCGGGGTGAGGTCGTGCCCCCGGTTGTTGTTGACCCAGAGGGTCTTCAGGTCCCAGGACGGCACGACATGCTGCGGCTGGACGCCCACCGGGATGGTCTCGATGACCTTGTAGGTCTTCGGGTCGATGACGCTGACGGTGTCGGAGCCGGTGTTGGGGACGTAGATCCGCGAGGGGAAGTCCTTGACCTGCGGCGCCAGCCGGCCCGGCCGGTCCGCCGCGTAGAGGTCGTGGGCGTCCAGCAGCGGCGGCATCCCGGGCAGGCCCGGCTTGGCGGCCTGGACCGGTGCGCGCTCGACCGGCCGCGGGCCGTGCCCGGCCGGTCCGTTCTCGTCGCCGCTGCCACAGCCCGCGGCCACCAGCGCGCAGGCCACGGCGAGCAGCGCGGCCCGGTGGCGCGCGCGGGGGCTTGGACGGTCGTGGGTACGGTTCCGGTCAGCCATCAGGTCACTAGCTCCGTTGTCGTCACCGCGCGCAGCCCGCGCCGGCGGAGGCCGTCGAGGATCGGGGGCAGCGCGGCCACCGTGCCGGCGTGCCCGAGGTGGAGGCTCACGACCGAGCCCGGCCCGACGGAGTCCAGGACCGTGCGCTGGACGGCGGCGGCACCGGGGTCGTCCGCGTCGAGGGAGTCCACGTCGTAGGAGAGGACGTGCGGATAGCCGGCCTTGCGGGCCAGCTGGGTCACCAAGGGGGTGGCCCGCCGGGTCTGCGAGGGGCGGAACCAGCTGCCGATGGTGCCGGTGAGCTTGTGCAGCCGGGCGGCGCAGCCACGGATCTCGGCGTAGGCCGCGGCGGCCGGCAGGGCGCAGATGTTGCGGTGGTGCAGCGTGTGATTGCCCAGCTCGTGGCCGCCGTCGAGGATCCGGCGGGCCATCGCGGGCTGCTCGTCGAGCCAGTCGCCGACGGCGAGCACGGTGACCCTGGCGCCGGCCCGCTCGGCCTCGGCCAGCAGCGCGTTCGCCATCCTGGGGTCGCCCCGGCCGTGGAAGGTCAGCGCGACCGCCCGGCCGTCGCGCGGCCCGTGCTCGATCTGTACGGGCAGGCCGGGCACCCGGGTCGGCGGCCGGGCGGCGTGTACCGGGGCGGGCGGCGCATGGCCCGCCCCGGAGGCGCTCGGGCCGCCGGGAGGCCGGGAGGCGCCGGTGTCCACGTCCCGGTGCGGGTCACAGCCCGCCACCAGCGCACCGGCGGCCGCGGCCGAGGCGGCCGCACGCAGCACGGCGCGGCGCTCTAGGGAAGTCACCACCCCATTAGAGAGGCAACCAATCCGGTTTGATGCGATATGCCCGATTCATCCGGGTGCGTGTCGTCTCGGACACGCACCCGGAGCGGGCGGTCGCGGGTGCTTACGCGGGCCAGGCGCTCGCGAGCATCGCCCGGGTGTCGGCGAGGAGTTGGGGCAGCACCTTGGTGTGGCCGACCACCGGCATGAAGTTGGTGTCACCGCCCCAGCGCGGGACCACGTGCTGGTGGAGGTGGGCCGCGATACCGGCCCCGGCGACGGTCCCCTGGTTCATCCCGATGTTGAAGCCGTGCGCCCCGGAGGCGGTGCGCAGCGCGGTCATCGCCCGCTTGGTGAACTCCGCCAGCTCCGCCGTCTCCGGCCCGTCCAGCTCCGTGTAGTCGGCCACGTGCCGGAACGGGACCACCATGAGGTGCCCGCCGTTGTACGGGTACAGGTTCAGCACCGCGTAGACATGCTCACCGCGCGCGATCACGAGGCCGTCCTCGTCCGACTTCTCGGGGATCGTGCAGAACGGACAGCCGTCGTCGGCCCCCGGGCCGGTCGGCTTGTTCTCCCCCTGGATGTAGGCCATCCGGTGGGGCGTCCACAGGCGCTGGAAGGCGTCCTGCGTCCCGACTCCGATCTGCTGTTCCGGCTCGCTTGTCATACGGGCCAGCATATGGCTTCGCCCGTTGGCGCCGTGTCGTTGGGGCGCATACCCTGCCCCGCTCCGCGATGCTGTGCCGGTGGACAGGGACGTGCGGCTTCAGGAGTGGGAGAGGCGTGCGCAGCCGTACCTCTTCATCGCCTCGATCGTCTTCCTCGCCGCCTACACGGTCCGGGTCCTGTCCCCCGGCCTCTCCCCCGGCTGGTACGCCTTCTGGGAGAGCCTCACGTTCGTGAGCTGGGCCGCCTTCGTGGCGGAGTACCTGGCCCGGCTGGCCTTCAGCCGGGACCGGTGGCACTTCGTGCGCACCCGCTGGCTGGACCTGATCGTGACCGTGCTGCCGCTGCTGCGACCGCTGCGCATGATCGATCTGCATGAGCGGATGCAGCTGCGCCGGGAGGCCCCCGGGCTCGTCCTGGAGGCGCGGGTGATGCTGTACACGGGGCTCGCCGCGCTGCTGCTGGGGTACGCCGCCAGCCTGGCTGTCTACCACGACGAACGGTCCGCCCCGGGCGCCAATATCCGCACCTTCGGCAACGCGGTGTGGTGGGCCGCATCCACGCTGACGACCACCGGGTACGGCGACGCCACCCCCGTCACCGCGCGCGGCCGGGTGATCGCGGTGGGGCTGATGTTCGTCGGGGTGGCCCTGGTGGGAGCGGTGGTGGGCTCCTTCTCCTCGTACCTGATGCGCCGCTTCCGGCTGGAGGGCGAGCGCTGACGAGGCCCCGGAGAGCACGTCGCTCTCCGGGGCCTCATCTCACGTCAGCGCCCTCACACCTGGAGGCGGCGCTCCACGACATCGAGGATCTCGGCGATCGCCTCGTCGCACGGGATGCCGTTCTTCTGCGAGCCGTCGCGGTAGCGGAAGGACACCGCGCCGTGGGCGACGTCCTCGTCACCGGCGATGATCATGAACGGCACCTTGCTCTTCTGGGCGTTCCTGATCTTCTTCTGCATCCGGTCCGAGGAGGAGTCCACCTCGATCCGCAGCCCCTTGGCCTTGGCCTGCGCGGCGAACTCCTGGAGGTAGGGGACGTGCGCGTCGCCGATCGGGATACCGGTCGCCTGGACCGGTGCCAGCCATGCGGGGAACGCGCCCGCGTAGTGCTCCAGCAGCACCGCGAAGAACCGCTCGATGGAGCCGAACAGCGCGCGGTGGATCATGACGGGGCGCTGCTTGGAGCCGTCGGCGGAGGTGTATTCGAGGTCGAAGCGCTCCGGCAGGTTGAAGTCCAGCTGGATGGTCGACATCTGCCAGGTACGGCCGATGGCGTCCTTGGTCTGCACGGAGATCTTCGGCCCGTAGAACGCGGCACCGCCCGGGTCCGGGACCAGCGGCAGGCCCTGCTTCTCGGCCACCTTGCGCAGTACTTCGGTGGCCTCCTCCCAGGTCTCGTCCGAGCCGACGAACTTCTCCGGGTCCTTGGTCGACAGCTCCAGGTAGAAGTCGGTCAGCCCGTAGTCGCGCAGCAGGTCGAGCACGAAGGTGAGGGTGGCGTCCAGCTCGTCCGCCATCTGCTCCCTGGTGCAGTAGATGTGCGCGTCGTCCTGGGTGAAGCCGCGGGCCCGGGTCAGGCCGTGCACCACACCGGACTTCTCGTAGCGGTACACGGTCCCGAACTCGAAGAGGCGCAGCGGCAGTTCACGGTACGAGCGGCCGCGCGAATCGAAGATCAGGTTGTGCATCGGGCAGTTCATGGGCTTGAGGTAGTAGTCAATGCCCTCGTCGAGCTGCATGGGCGGGTACATGCCGTCGGCGTACCAGTCCAGGTGGCCCGACTTCTCGAACAGCTTCCCCTTGGTGGCGTGCGGAGTGTAGACGAACTCGTAGCCCGACTCCTCGTGGCGCCGGCGGGAGTAGTCCTCCATGACCCGGCGGATGATGCCGCCCCTGGGGTGGAAGACCGCCAGCCCCGAGCCGATGTCCTCGGGCACGGAGAACAGATCCAGCTCCGCACCCAGCTTGCGGTGGTCGCGCTTCTCGGCCTCGGCGAGGAACTCCAGATGCGCCTTCAGCTCGTCCTTGGTCGGCCAGGCGGTGCCGTAGATCCGCTGGAGCTGCTTGTTCTTCTCGCTGCCGCGCCAGTACGCGGCGGCCGAGCGCATCAGCTTGAACGCCGGGATGGCGCGGGTGCTGGGCAGGTGCGGACCGCGGCACAGGTCCTTCCAGCACAGGTCGCCGGTCTTGGCGTCCAGGTTGTCGTAGATGGTCAGCTCGCCGGCGCCGACCTCGGCGGAGGCACCCTCGGCGGCGTCCGCGGCGGAGCCCTTGAGCCCGATCAGTTCGAGCTTGTACGGCTCGTCGGCCAGCTCCTCGCGGGCGGCGTCATCGCTGACCGCACGGCGCGCGAACTTCTGGCCGCGCTTCTGGATCTCCTGCATCTTCTTCTCGATGCGCTTGAGATCGTCCGGGTGGAACGGGGTCTCGACGTCGAAGTCGTAGTAGAAGCCGTCCTTGATGGGCGGACCGATGCCGAGCTTCGCCTCCGGGAACAGCTCCTGCACGGCCTGCGCCATCACATGCGCGGTGGAGTGCCGCAGGATGTTCAGACCGTCCTCGGAGGTGATCTCGACGGGCTCGACCGCGTCACCGTCGGCGACCTCGTACGCCAGATCCTTCAGCTCCCCGGCCACCCGCGCGGCGACCACGCTGCGCTCGCCCTGGAAGAGGTCGGCGGCCGTAGTGCCCGTGGTCACCACGCGTTCTTCCCGCTCGGAATCGCGTTGGATGGTCACACGGACGTCTGACACCGGTCTCTCCTGACTCATGTCTCTTCACGGCAGCGATTGCTCCGCAGCCGAATCGTACCGAGCCCGCGGACCCGACCGCGAAACGGTTTCACCACCCCCGGCTCACCGCCGCTACTCGTCCGCGCCGCACGCCTCCTCGAAGAAGTCGAGATTCTCCTGGAGCGACTTCAGCAGCCGGTCCCGCTCGGCCTCGTCGACCTGTACGGGCGTGACATCCCGGCCGCCGCTGATCCGGCGGAACCCGCCGCGACTCTCCAGCCGCCCGCTCACCCGCACCGGCAGTCCCACCAGGTGGGCATGCGCGGCGATCCGGTAGTCCTCCTCCCCCAGCGCGACCCGTACGAGGAGCACATCGGCCCCGGTGATCACCCGCAGCCGCACCGTACCGGGCCCGCCCGGCCGCTCCCTGCGCAGCCGTACCACCGCACCGGTCACCCGGACCGGCAGCGACGGCTCGTCCCGGACGTAGCGCTGCGCGGCCTGCTGGAGCGCGGGCAGATCACCCGGTGAGAACTCCACCGGCTCGGGGCGGGCCGGGCAGCCCGCCGGGGCGCCGGCCGCCGGCGACCACTCGACCGCGATCCGCACCCCCTCCGCGTCCCGCACCAGCGCGATCAGCGCCTGGGCCAGCTCATGGCAGACCCCCAGCTCGACGGCGGCGTCGAAGGCCTCCATACCGCCGGTGGCCCGCTGGTAGTCGGTGGCGTCGCGGGCCGCGTGCAGCGCCCGCTGCAGTCCGGCGACCGTCCGGCGGCCGCCGCGCACCGGCACGAACGCGGTCAGCCGCCGCCCGGCCGCCGCCGGACCGACCAGCACCTGGCTCAGGAACCCTTCGGCCTGCCGTTTGTGCCGGGCGCCGTAGTAGCCGGCCCGGCCGTACGTCCCCAGCGCCCCGGCCAGCAGCATCGAACGGGCCGCACCGCGCAGCTGCTCCTGCGCCACCCAGTGCGCGGCCCCCGAGCCGCCGTCGGGGACCGCCCGCTCCCAGCGCACCTCGTCGCTCGGCACCGCCAGCCCCGTCAGCACCTCGCGCGCGGAGGGCACCGCGCTCCGCACCAGCGCCGCCAGCGCCTCCGCGAGCAGCTCCCCGCTGTCCGGGAAGCGGCGGTCGTGCGGAATCAGCAGGCTGGCCCCGCCGCCCCCGCCGGGCGGCGTCCACCGGGCGTAGTGGCCCGCGGCCCCGCCCCTGCGCCGCCAGCCGTGCCGGGCCAGCAGCGCGCTGAGCACCGCCGGGTCGATCCGCGCGGAATCCAGCGGCCGCGCGTCATGGTCGTCGGTCGGCCGGTACATCAGGGTCTCCCTCCCGCCCCGACCCGCGTCATGATCTCGCAGAGCGCTCGGTCGTCGAAGATCCGCGCGGTGGGGACCCGCACGGTGGTCCTGCGCCGGCCGGTCACCGGATGGCCGGCCAGATTGGTCCAGTAGCAGCAGTGCCGCAGTTCGAGACGGTCGTGGCAGGCCCGCAGCCAGTCCTCCGGGGTCCGCGGGACCAGCATCACGACCAGGATCTTGTGCACCGTCACGGGCGTACGGGCCAGCTTCACCAGGTGGTCGTTGTCGAGCGTGAAGGCGAACGTCGGCCCCGGCGGGCGCGGGGCGGTCTGGTAGGTGCACTTGAGCTGCACCTTGATGGTCACCTCGTCGTCGACGGTGTGGCCGGGCGCGCCATGGCTGACGTGCCAGTCGATTCCGTTGTCCGGGAAGGGCTGCGCCAGCGAGCATCCGGCAGCGGCGGCGACCGCGTGGAGATAGCCCACCTGGAGGGTCTCCATGCAGGCGGTGGTGGCGAGACCGCCGCGTTGCGGGGTGATCCGCCGGGGCAACAGCCCGCCCGGTTCGGGCTGCGCGAGCGTCATCGCGGAGTGGCCTTCCGGGATGTACCGAACGATGCGGGTGGATGACGGGCGGAGGCGGAGCGCGTCGGCCCGTCACTCTGGTTGTCTCCGCGTCAAGTGGTCCGCAAACAAGGGCGGTTCGAGCACCGCACGGCTCGGGTATCACCAGCTCGGGTGGCGCTTCCCGTCATCCCCCGTACGAGCGCGAGGAGTTGGGATGATGCCGTGCTGGTATGACGGACCGCTTGCCGCCTTCGACACCGAGACCACCGGGATCGACGTGGAGCGCGACCGCATCGTCTCCGCGGCCCTGGTGGTCCAGGAGACACCGCGCTCCGCACCCCGGATCACCCGCTGGCTGATCAACCCGGGCGTCGAGATACCCGACGCCGCGACGGCGGTGCACGGTCTGACGGCCGGCCACCTCGCCCTGCACGGGCGCTGGCCGGCGCCGGTCCTGGAGGAGGTGGCGCGCGCCCTGGCCGCCCAGTCGATGGCGGGCCGGCCGCTGGTCGTGATGAACGCCCCGTTCGATCTCACCCTGCTGGAGCGTGAGTTGAAGCGGCACCGCGCCAGCTCACTGAGCGCCTATCTGGGCGGCCACCCGCTGCGCATCCTGGACCCCCATGTCCTCGACAAGCACCTGGACCGCTACCGCAAGGGCCGCCGTACGCTCACCGATCTGTGCGCGCACTACGAGGTCGAGCTGACCGACGCCCATGAGGCGGCCGCCGACGCGCTCGCCGCGCTCCGCGTCGTCCGGGCCCTGGGGCACCGCTACGCCGAGCGCCTGGAAGGGCTGCATCCGGCGGAGCTGCACACCCGCCAGGCCGTCTGGTACGCGGCCCAGGCCCGCGGGCTTCAGGCGTGGTTCGCCCGCAGCGGCAACCCCGAGATCGTCGATCCGCACTGGCCGCTGCGCCCCGAACTCCCCGCGGCGGCCTGAACCCCCCTCAGCAATTCCGTACGGCGGCAAAGACCGCGGCCGGAATTCCCGCGCGGCGCTCTTCCAACAAAAAGAACCGGGCCGCTTTTTGGCGGCCCGGTTCTTGATCCCGGTGGGCGATACTGGGTTCGAACCAGTGACCTCTTCGGTGTGAACGAAGCGCTCTCCCACTGAGCTAATCGCCCGGGTGTCGGCGGGGTTTCCCTCGCGAACGAGCAGAACAATACAGGCCGCGCGGGGCTTCCATCAAATTCCTGTGCCACGGCGGTCCCGGGCCGCCGCGCCCCGGCCGCCGGCGCACCTCATCCACGGGCCAGCCAGGCGGCCAGCCCCCGCCGCCCGGCCCGCATCATCAGCGCGTGATTCGCCAGGAACAGCGGCCGCCCCAGCAGCGCGAACCGCCGCAACACCGGCTTGCAGACCTCGACCTCCTGCTCGTAGACGACCCGGGTGCCGCCGGCGCCGGGCCGCACCGTCCAGCGCGCCCAGCCCGCCAGATCCCCGCGCAGCGTCGTCTCCAGCACCCCCGCCCCCGGGTCCCGCACCCGCTCGCTCGCCACCACCGTGAGGTCGTACGGCAGCAGGGAACGGAACCGGGCGGTGCCGCTGCGCCCGTCGAGCGGGGTCACCTCGCGGACCTGCGGCCACCACCGCGGATACGCCTCGGCGCGTTCGAGGACGGCGTAGACCACGGTCGGCGAGGCGTTCAGCAGCCAGACGCTGCGGAAGCAGTAGTGGTGCAGTCGGCGGGACCAGGCGGGCATGATCCCAGTGTGCGCCCCGGGGCGGCGCGGGGGCCCAACAACGACGAGGGCCCGGAGACTTGATGTCTCCGGACCCTCGTGCCGGGTGGGCGATACTGGGTTCGAACCAGTGACCTCTTCGGTGTGAACGAAGCGCTCTCCCACTGAGCTAATCGCCCGGGCGCACCGCCAACATTACCGCACGTCGACGGGCACTTCTGACCACTCCACGGTCACTCGGAGACCTTCCACGGCATCACGACGCCGAACTTCCAGAGGTAGACCGCGAGCGCCGCCGCGATGATCACCACGCCGATGGAGGTCAGGATGATGTTGCGGCGCCGCACCTTGGGGTCGAGCGCCTTCTGGGCCGCCTCGGTGACCTTGCGCTTGGTCCAGCGCAGCACCAGCTGTGCCCAGACGAACTCCGTCGCCCAGATCGCCATACCGGCGAAGATCACCAGCCAGCCCGGTCCCGGCAGCGGCAGCATGATCACGCCGGCCACCACGACCGCGAGACCGACGACGAAGACCCCGACCTGCCAGCTCACATGGAGCGGCCGGGAGCGCTTGATGAAGTGCGGCGCCCGTGAACCGAGCGGCTTCTCGGCCGGAGCGGTGTCTCCCTCCACCGTCCCCAGCCCCCCGTTACTCTGCGTATTCATACCCCCAAACTTACCGGACGCGACCGCTTGCCGGAATTACCGCCGGGGACGATCTCGCAATCCGCCGGAAGAGGTACCTGAAGCCACACAAAACCGTCAGAGGGGTTTACAACGGCACCGTAGGTGGCATGTCGATTTCGCCGACGTGCGAATCCCCGAGCGCACACTGAGCGAAAGGCCCTGGCGCTTATGAACACCACGGTCAGCTGCGAGCTGCACCTGCGCCTCGTTGTGTCGAGCGAGTCCTCACTGCCTGTACCCGCGGGCCTGCGGTATGACACGGCCGATCCTTATGCCGTGCATGCCACCTTCCATACCGGAGCCGAGGAGACCGTCGAGTGGGTTTTCGCCCGCGACCTCCTCGCCGAGGGCCTGCACCGGCCCACGGGCACCGGAGACGTCCGCGTATGGCCGTCCCGGAGCCACGGACAGGGTGTTGTCTGCATCGCCCTGAGCTCCCCGGAAGGCGAAGCCCTGCTCGAGGCGCCCGCGCGGGCTCTCGAGTCGTTCCTCAAAAGGACCGATGCCGCCGTACCGCCCGGTACGGAGCACCGGCATTTCGATCTCGACACCGAGCTCTCCCACATCCTTGCGGAGAGCTGAGACGCAGACCGCTTACCGAAAGCACTCACCCGCTCACACTTGCGCCCGTCCGACTCGGGGAGACGGCGCAGGACCGACAAGTTCACACGGCACACTTCGGCGTCGTCGCCGCGGACCCACCGCGGAGTCGGCGCTGAAGCTTGTTCCAGGCGCTAGAGTCGGCGACCATTCGGCAACCCCCGGGGGCGGTACCCGTCCGTCCCCACGCTGCCAGGGAGCGGAACCGTGATCATCACCCATGACACCCGGTGCGCGCTGGACGCGGTGGTCGATCTGCTGAACACCGCCCCGGAGGGCGAGGCGCCCGGCGCGCCGGACAGCCTGACCGACCTGGCGGCCCTGGAGGACTTCGTCCTGCGCAACGCCGTCAGCGGCGTGGGCGCGCTCGGTGCGGGCGATCTGGCCGCCGTACGGTCCGTCCGCGCGCGGTTCGCGCGGGTTTTCGCGGCCGGGGACGACCGCACCGCGGCCGAACAGGTCAATGCGCTGGTCGCCTCCGCGGGCACCACTCCGCAGCTGACCGACCACGACGGGTACGACTGGCACGTCCACTACTTCGCGCCGGGCGCGTCGGTCGCCGACCATCTGGCCGCGGACGGCGGGATGGCGCTGGCCTTCCTCGTCGTCGCCGGGGAGCGCGAGCGGCTGCGGCACTGCGAGGCGCCGGACTGCCGGCACGCCTTCGTCGACCTCTCCCGCAACCGCTCCCGGCGCTACTGCGACAGCCGTACCTGCGGAAACCGGCTGCATGTCGCGGCCTACCGGGCCCGGCGACGGGAGGCCGCGGGCTGAGCGGCCGGGCGGCGGACGGCCTCACAGGATGAAGAGGTCGTGCACGGCACCGAGCAGGAGCAGACAGCCGATGACGGCGAGGAAGAGCATCAGCGGCGGCTGGGACAGCGCGAACAGGCAGCCGCGTGGTTCGGGGGACGGGGCGTCGTCTTGGGCGAGGGCGCACTCATCGTTCATCTCGCGCGCATCATGACGCAGATGATCGTCCGAGTGCGCCCGATAGGCGCCTCAGCAGCGGTAGTTCATCAGATCCCGTGCTTTTTCAGGATCGCTTCGATGTCCGAGAAGTCATCCTTGGGGGCACCGCCCTTGTCGGCCGCGGCCTTCCCCTTGGCGGCCGGCTGCGCCGCGGGCCGGCCGGCGCCGAGGGAGGGTGCGGAGGCCGCCGGGGCCACCGCGTCGGTCCGGCCGTCCTTCGCGGCGCGGCGCTCCTTGCGGCCGCCGATCCCGCCGCGGCGGCGCTCGACCGCCCTGGAGACCATGAACAGCACGACCGAGAGCGCGAGCACGCCGAAGCCGGCCCAGACCGTGGGCTTGAAGACGATGCCGGTGACCCAGTCGATGACGCCCGTCATCACCAGGCCGATGGGGATCAGGGAAAAGGCGGCGATGCGGGTCGCGGCCAGGAACCGCTTGCGGTAAGCCGTGATCGCGGCGATGCCCAGGCCCGCCGCCGACACCGCGGCACAGACGGTCGAGGTCAGCATCCGGTCCTCCTGCCGATGGATGGGTGAGCAGGCAGTCTGCTCCCTTCCATCCTGCCTTGTCCGGGCCCGCACGGGCCATGTTCCGGGGCGGGCTCAGGGACATCTCCGGGTCGGCCTCCTCCGCAGGTCCCGGTTCGGGCACCGGGCGGCAGCCTGGAAGACTGGCCGCCATGAACGACGCCACCACCTCCGCCCCCGCCCGCCCCGTACTGGACGTCTGGTGCGAGCTGCAGTGCCCGGACTGCCATGCCGCGCTGGACGACCTGCGGGCGCTGCGGGAGCGCTATGGCGACCGGCTGGAGATCCGGCTGCGCCACTTCCCGCTGCCGAAGCACCCGCGCGCCCATGCCGCCGCGCAGGCCGCCGAGGAGGCCATCGAGCAGGGCCAGGGCTGGCCGTACATCGAGGCGGTGCTGGCGCGGACCGAGGAGCTCGGCAAGCGCGGGGACCAGCTGCTGCTGGAGGTCGCCGACGAGCTGGGGATGGACGCCGAGGAGCTGGACACCGCCCTGATCGACGGGCGGCATCTGCTGATCGTCGACGCGGACCAGGCCGAGGGCAAGGCGATCGGCGTGACCGGGACCCCGACGTATGTGATCGGCGGCGAGCGGCTGGACGGCGGAAAGAGCCAGGAGGGGCTGCGCGCCCGTATCGAGGAGATCGCCGACCGGCTGCTGGCCGGGGAGAGCTGAGGAGGCAGCCTCATCCGCGCGGCGCGGGCCCGCTCAGAGGATCGGCTTCCACAGCAGATAGCCGGTCGGCCGGTAGCCCAGCGAGGCGTAGAGGCCGAGGGCCGGGGCGTTGCCCGCGTAGACGTTCAGGCCGAGGCCGGTGCGGCCGGCGGCGAGGCTCTCGCGTTCGGCGACCCGCATCAGGGTGCGGCCGTGGCCGTGCCCGCGGTGGCCGGGCGCGACCCGTACGTCGACGACATAGCCGCCGGGCTGGTCCGGCATCCGCAGGGCCACCCAGACGCTGCCGACGTCCGCACCGCCGTGGGCCAGGACGCGCAGCGCCTGGTAGGGCGTCCCCAGACCGTCCGGGAGCAGGGCGCGATGGCCGGCGGCCGCGGACTCCTCGGCGCGCTCTTGGGACATCCCCTGGCCGACCTGCGTACGGACGTACTCCGCCAGCGCGCCGTCCCGCCAGGCCGGGTACTCCGCCTCGCTCAGTGCCCGGTCACTGCTGCCGTCGGGCAACGGAGGCGGAGTGGTGAGGGGCTTGCTCATGGTGCGGCTGCGCTCGGTGTAGCCCAGCGCCGCCGCGAGCCGCCCGGCGGCCTCGGCACCGGCCGGGACCGTCAGCTCGATCTGCCGGCAGCCCCAGCCGCGCAGCACCTCCTCCGCGGCGAGCGCGGCGACCGTGGCGCGGCCCCGGTGCCGGTCCGGCTCGTCGATGGCCAGCTCCGCGATCCGGCCCGCCGCGGGCCCGAACCGGGCGTCCGTCGTCAGCCGTATCCCGCCGACCCGGCGGCTGTTGACGCAGATGTCGTACGGACGGGCGCGGTGCCCGTCGCCGTGGCGTTCTTCCGGTCCCGCGGGGCGCAGCGTTGTGGTCACGAGGTCTTTCTACTCGCCCCTACGGGCGCGCGTCAGTACCGCGGATCGAAGTCGAGGGCCGACTGCTCGTCGAAGATCCGCATGGCCTCCGCGGTCACCGGGCCCGGCGCGTCGGCGAGTTGGCGGCCGTCGATCCGGGTCACGGCCTGGACGTCGCGCAGCGTGGAGGTCAGGAAGATCTCCTCGGCCCGTTCCAGGGCGTCCAGCGGCAGATCGGTCTCCTTGGCGCCGGCCCAGGCGACGGTCAGGGCGCGGGTGATGCCCGCCAGGCAGCCGGAGTGCAGCGGCGGGGTGTGCAGTTCGCCGTCCAGGACGACGAAGACATTGGAGCCGGTGCCCTCGCAGAGTGCGCCGACCGTGTTGGCGAACAGCGCCTCGGAGGCGCCCTGTTCCCGCGCGCGGGCCAGGGCGACCACGTTCTCGCCGTACGAGGTGGTCTTCAGGCCGGCCAGCGCACCGCGTTCGTTGCGGGTCCACGGGACGGTGACGGCGGCGGTGGTGTCGGGGCGCCGCCGGGTCTCGGAGAGCGCGATGACCAGCGTGGGGCCGGCGTCGCCGCGGTCCGAGCCGAGCGGGGAGACACCGCCGGTGTAGGTGAGCCGCAGCCGGCCCAGGGCCATCGGGTTGGCCGCCATGACGGCCTCACAGCCGCGCCGGACCTCATCGAGATCGGGGTCGGGCAGGCCGAGCCCGCGCGCGGAGGTGGTCAGGCGCTCCAGGTGGCGGGTGAGGGCGAAGGCGCGGCCGTGCTCGGCCTTGATGGTCTCGAAGACCCCGTCGCCGACCGTCAGCCCGTGGTCGAAGACCGAGACCCGGGCGCTTTCGGCATCCTGCAGTGCCCCGTCGAGCCAGATCTTCATCGCTTTCCTCCACTCGCCTCGTGCAGGCCCGACGCTACCGCCAGCAGCCTGCGCGCCTTCAACTCCGTCTCGGCCCACTCCCGCTCCGGATCGGAGTCCCAGATGATCCCCGCGCCGGCCCCGAAGCGCAGCACCGGTCCGCCGGGCGGGGTGCGGTCGATCCAGAACGTACGGATACCGACCGCGAGCTCGCCGGTGCGGCGGTCCGCGTCGACCCATCCGATGCCACCGCAGTACGGCCCGCGGGGTGCGGTCTCCAGTTCCTCGATGATCCGCAGCGCACTGGACTTGGGGGCGCCGGTGACCGACCCGGGCGGGAAGGTGGCGCCCAGCAGATCCGCCCAGGCGGTTTTCTCGTTCGCTCCGGCCAGCTCACCGCGCACCGTGGAGACGAGGTGGACCAGCCCGGGGTGTTCCTCGACGGCGCAGAGTGCCGGGACGGTGACGGTTCCGGTGGCGCAGACCCGGCCGAGATCGTTGCGGACCAGGTCCACGATCATCACGTTCTCCGCCCGGTCCTTCGCCGAAAGATCGGCCGCGGTCCGGCCGGTGCCCTTGATGGGACCCGAGCTGACGATGCGGTCGTCGCGCCGCAGATACAGCTCCGGGGAGGCACTGGCGATCTCCACGCCGTGGCCGGGCAGCCGGATCGTGCCCGCGTGCGGCGCCGGGTTGCCGCGGGCCAGCACCGTGGACAGCGCGTCGACATCGGCGCGGCCGGGGTCGGGCAGCGGCGCGGTCAGCACCCGGCAGAGGTTCACTTGGTAGACGTCACCGGACGCGATGTGTTCACGGACGCGCCGCACACCGCCGGTATAGGCGTCCCGGTCCAGCGAACTGGTCCAGTCCTCGGGCGCGGGGCCGCACCAGCCGTCGGGCGCGGGCCGGTCCGCCGCGGTGGCCGGCCGGACGTCGCCGAAGCGGGCACAGACCACCGTGCCCTCGAAGTCGGCGGCGACCGCCCACCAGCCCGTGGAGTCCAGGGCCGCGGGATCGCTGGTCACATCCCGCAGGTCGGTGGCTATCAGGCCGCCGAAGCGGGCCATCGGAGCGAAGTCGTGCACGTCAGCGAGTCTATGGCGACGGCCCGTGCCCCGCCTGCGCCGAGCGAGCACCGCAGCACGCTGCACAAACGCGTTTTTGTACTGGCCCCGGAATCCGCTAGAGTTCAACACGTCGCCGGGACGCGGAAGCGCCCCGGAGGCGGAGTAGCTTCCGGACGTAGTCTGGGAGAGACACCTGCGGACGTAGCTCAGTTGGTAGAGCACCACCTTGCCAAGGTGGATGTCGCGAGTTCGAGTCTCGTCGTCCGCTCGATGTGGGGGATCTTCCCGAACCCCCTCACTCCTGGTGGAGTGGCCGAGAGGCGAGGCAACGGCCTGCAAAGCCGTCTACACGGGTTCAAATCCCGTCTCCACCTCCAAGGACGATTAGCTCAGCGGGAGAGCGCTTCCCTGACACGGAAGAGGTCACTGGTTCAATCCCAGTATCGTCCACTGGATCCCCGGAAACGGGGTATCCGTCCCGCGCGATTAGCTCAGCGGGAGAGCGCTTCCCTGACACGGAAGAGGTCACTGGTTCAATCCCAGTATCGCGCACGCAGCTGCGGATCTTTCGGGATCCGTGGTCCCGCGGACGATTAGCTCAGCGGGAGAGCGCTTCCCTGACACGGAAGAGGTCACTGGTTCAATCCCAGTATCGTCCACGCCTGATCCCGAGGGCCGGAGCAATTCGCTCCGGCCCTCGGTCGTTTTTCAGGAGGGGAAGAGCATGTGGCCGAAGCCGCGGTGATGACCGTGGCGCCCACGGTGGCCGTGATGGCTGTGGTGGCCGTGCTGTGGAGCGCCCCAGGCGGGAGCCGTCGGATAAACCTGGGAGCTGGTGGCGGCGGGGGCTGCCGGCCCACTGTGATGCGAGCCGGGTCAGCGCCTTCAGCTCCCCGTGGTCCAGGAATATCCCCTGGCAGCCGGCACGCTGCTCGAGCTGGACGCCATGGCGGCGGTATGTCTGCATCGGTGCACGGCACTTGGGGCGTGGCATCGTCGCTCCACTCCTGTCATCCACGACTGCTCAGGGCGACACTGCCGGAACGGCCTCCCGGCAGCGGGGCGTTCATAGTGGAGATCGCCGTGGCGGAGGGTGCCGGCACATGGCGGCGGAGCTTCGTCGCGGGCCCGTGGGTGAGTACCCGGCCCTCCTCGGAGAGGGGGAGACAGCCGTCGGGGGCGGTGACTGGGAGCGGGGGCCCGGAAAGCTCGAAGGCCGGGCATCTCCCCAGATGCCCGGCCGTCGTGCCGTCCGCCGCGCCCCCCGTCCCCACGGGGTCACAGCCGGAAGTCCCCCGTCCCGGGCCGCTCTCCCAGGACCGGGGCGCCGCTCAGCGCCCCAGCATTCCGGCCACGGACGACGCCTGTGTCAGGACGGCTTCCCAGCCGCCGAAGGCCACGGCGAGAACGATCGCCAGCGGCAGCACCATGGCCACCGCGACGAGGGGGTGGCGGGTGCCGGAGGAGCGCTGCCCGGCGGACGCCGAGGGGGCTCGGCGCCCCTGCGCCCGAGGGGCCGTCCGCCCGGTGGTCCGCTCCATCGTCCCGCTCCTGTCGTGATCCGGGCGGCGGGCGTCTGACCTCGGGGGACGAGTGCACCGCCCGCCGCTTGAGAACCACCCTAGGCACGCGGCCGTCGGCAGACGTCATGCCGTCGTACCGATTGGTCGGCCTCCGCGAGGATGACGGCTCCGCGCTCCGTGTACTCCTCTGGGTGGAGACACCCGCCCCGGAGCGGGGGACATCCCGGAGGGGGACCGTCGTACGCACCACCCCGGGCACTCCTGAGGGTGACCTCGGTCACTCCCGCCGCTCCCCCGCGTACGACGTTCCCGCCCCCGCGTCGTGCCCGGCCCGCCGCCCCATCCGGCGCCGCGGCCGCACCCACCACATCCGTGACCAACCCGCCCCGATCCCCCCACATCCCGTCAATCCCCCTTCTGTGGCGGATCATTGAGACCGGCCGCGGGATGCCGGGGCCACGTGGCCGGAGGTGGCGCCTGCGCGCGCTGCGGCCCGTACGCGTCACGGTCAATCCGGCGGCCGGCGCATGCGCGGCCTCTCAGCACAGCGAGCCGTCAATCCGTAAGCTGTGCCACGTCAGACGGTTGGCAGCGGAGGGGGCTCCCCACCGCAGGTAGGGGACGGACATGGCGATGATGCGGCTCCGACGCGAGGACCCGCGTGTCGTCGGGACGTTCCGGCTGCACCGCCGGCTCGGCGCGGGCGGGATGGGCGTGGTCTACCTCGGCTCGGACAAACGCGGGCAGCGGGTGGCACTCAAGGTGATCCGGCCGGATCTGGCGGAGGATCAGGAGTTCCGCTCGCGGTTCGCCCGGGAGGTCTCCGCCGCCCGGCGGATCCGCGGCGGCTGTACGGCCCGGCTGGTCGCGGCCGATCTCGACGCGGACCGCCCCTGGTTCGCCACCCAGTACGTCCCCGGCCCCTCGCTGCACGACAAGGTCAACGAGGAGGGGCCGCTGTCCCCGGCGGAGGTCGCCTCCATCGGCGCCGCGCTGTCCGAGGGGCTGCTGGCCGTCCATGACGCGGGTGTGGTGCACCGCGACCTGAAACCGTCCAACATCCTGCTGTCGCCCAAGGGCCCGCGGATCATCGACTTCGGCATCGCCTGGGCGACCGGCGCCAGCACCCTGACCCATGTCGGCACGGCCGTCGGCTCGCCGGGCTTCCTGGCACCGGAGCAGGTGCGCGGGGCCGCGGTGACGCCGGCGACGGACATCTTCGCGCTGGGCGCCACCCTCGCGTACGCCTGCACCGCGGACTCCCCCTTCGGCCAGGGCAGTTCGGAGGTCATGCTCTACCGCGTGGTCCATGAGGAGGCGCACCTCGGCGGGGTGCCCGACGCGCTGGCGCCGCTGCTCGCGTCGTGTCTGGCCAAGGACCCGGCGGACCGTCCCAGCACCCTGTCGCTGTCGCTGCGGCTCAAGGAGATCGCGGCACGCGAGGCGCACGGACTGTCGGGCGGGCCGCTGGAGAGCGGGTCCGGTGCCGGCTGGGAACGCGGGGAGCGCCGTCCCGCGGAGCGGCCGACCGGGCAGCGTGCCGAGGAGTACGCGCGACAGCGGACCGAGCGCGGCACGGCGGGCTCCTCCTCGGCGCGTGCGCACTCCTCCCGTCCCCCGGTTCCGCGGAACGGGGGCGGCCGGCCGGCCGGTCCGGCGTCGGCCGCGGGGAAGAATCCGCGGACCGGCGGGCGGAACGGGCGACGGGTCCCGGCCGCGCGCCCCACGGGGCGAAACGGTTCGCGTACCCCGGTGCGCACGACCTCGGGCGGCCGCCGGCCCGGACCGGACCGCCGGCTGCTGCGCCAGCGGGTCATCGTGTTCGTGGTGGTGACGCTGCTGGTGGCGCTCGGTATCGCGGCCGCCCAGGGATGCCAGGGCCCGGCCCGCGGACTCGGGACGGAACGGCCGGTGGCCGTTGCTTCTGCGGGGGTGGCGGGGCCGTGCGAACACAAGAGGCCGAGGGAGTACTTGGATGACGGATCGGGCTGCGGGCGACCTGCTGAAGCGTAAGGGCCTGCGCAGCACGGCTCAGCGCCGCGCAGTGCTGACGGCGCCGGAGGGGCATCCGCATTCGACCGCCTCGGACCTTGAGACGAGGCTCGGCGCGGACTCCTCAGCATCCAGCGGTCTGTCCAGACAGGGCCTGTACAACGCACTGGAGGACCTCACGCACGCCGAGTTGGTCCGGTGCGTCGAGCCGGCCGGCTCCCCGGCCCGGTACGAACTCCGGGTGGGCGACAACCATCACCATCTGGTCTGCCGACGCTGCGGGGACATTCAGGATGTCGACTGCGCCGTCGGCGAGGCTCCATGCCTCGATCCTGCGGAAAACCGGGGTTATGCGGTCGACGAGGCCGAGATCACGTGGTGGGGCTTGTGCCCCACCTGCCTGGCGAAGACCTGAAGGTTCACCCTGGGCGGTCACCCGGGCCCGGGCCGCAGCCGGCACGCCCGTCGCCCGGTCCCGCGCCGCTGCGGCACGCTTGCCGTCTCACGGCAGATGGCAGCGAGGAGCCCCCTGCTCGGTTCGGTCGTCACAGGCAACGACCCGGTCGCCCTCGGCGCCTTCCGGTCCGGTGCGGCAGGGTGGTGCACCGCCGCCCCCTGAGCCGGGTGTCCACGCCGCGGTGAAAGCGACGCCACCCCCGCGGCGTGGACCATTGAACCCGGCGGCCCCGGGACGAAAGGAAAGGGGCTCAGCGCCTCGTCGCGTAAAAGGCCACAGCCGAGGCCGCGGCAACGTTGAGGGAGTCCACTCCTGCGGCCATCGGGATCCGGACCCATTCATCGGCGGCGCGCAGGGCGTCGACCGAGAGTCCGTCGCCTTCGGTGCCGAGCATCAGAGCCAGCTTCTCGTACCGGCGGTCGGCCAGCTCGTCGATCGAGATCGACTTCTCTCCGAGGCACAAGGCAGCCGTCACGAAGCCGTGCCGGCGGAAGAGTTCGAGGTCCTTCGGCCAAGAGGTCAGCCGGGTCCACGGGACGCTGAAGACCGCACCCATCGACACCTTCACGGCCCGTCGGTAAAGAGGATCAGCGCAGCGTGGCGTGAGGAAGACGGCGTCCACACCCAGAGCGGCCGCGTTGCGGAAGGCAGCTCCGAGATTCGCGTGATCGACGATGTCCTCGAAGATGGCGACGCGCTGACCTGCGCTCGTTTCCGTGACCACGCCGCGGCGGGTCCCGGAGAGGAGGTCGGTGGCCGCGGGCAGCGGTTTGCGCTGCATGGAGGCCAGTGCGCCGCGGTGCACGTGATAGCCCGTCACCCGCTCGGCGAGGGCCGGGCTGACGGCGTAGACCGGTGCCGGGACCTCGTCGATGACGTCTCGCATGACGTCGACCCACTTGGCGGAGAGCAGCATGGAGCGCATCGCGTAACCGGCGTGCCGGGCCCGCCGGATGACCTTCTCGCCCTCGGCGATGAAGAGCCCTTCCGCGGGCTCGCGCCGGCGCCGCAGCTCGACGTCGGTCAGGCCGGTGTAATCGGCCAGCCGCGGGTCGTCCGGGTCGTCGACGGTGATGATTTCTGCCACGGGGAGATAGTGCCTTGTCGGTGTCGGGGTTCCAATGCCGCGTCCGGGCTCGGTTACCTGGGGGTAGGAGCCACGGCGACGACCTCGCCGATGACGATGACCGCCGGCGGGCGGACGCCTTCGGCCCGTACGGTCTCTCCGAGCGTCCCGAGGGTGGCGTCGACGCGGCGCTGGGCCGCGGTGGTGCCCTCCTGGATGACGGCGGCGGGGGTGTCGGCGGCGCGGCCGTGCGCGATGAGCTTGGCGGCGATGGCGCCGCTGTTCTCCACGCCCATCAGGACGACGAGGGTGCCGCGGAGCTTGGCCAGCGACGGCCAGTCCACCAGCGAGCGCTCGTCGTCGGGGGCGACATGGCCGCTGACGACGGTGAACTCGTGCGCCACACCGCGGTGGGTGACGGGGATGCCGGCGGCGCCGGGCACCGAGATGGTGCTGGAGATGCCGGGGACGACCGTGCAGGGGATGCCGGCCTCGGCGAGCGCCTGGGCCTCCTCCATGCCGCGGCCGAAGACGAACGGGTCGCCGCCCTTGAGCCGGACCACGGCCTTGCCGGCCTTGGCGTGCTCGATCAGCGCGTTGTTGATGGCCTCCTGGGCCATGAAGCGGCCGTAGGGGATCTTCGCGGCGTCGATGACCTCGACGTGCGGCGGGAGTTCGGCCAGGAGGTCGCGCGGGCCGAGGCGGTCGGCGATGACCACGTCGGCCTCGGCGAGCAGCCGGCGGCCACGGACGGTGATCAGGTCGGGGTCGCCGGGGCCGCCGCCGACCAGCGCCACGCCCGGGGTGTGCGGGCGGCGGTGGTGCGGGGCGGCGAGGCTGCCGTCCCGGAGGCCCTCGACGATCGCGTCGCGTACGGCGGCGGAGCGGCGCGGGTCGCGTCCGGTGAGCACGGCGACGGTGACGCCCTCGCTGCGGCCGGTGGCCGGGGTCCAGGCGGTGGCCGCCTCGGCGTCGTCGGAGCGTACGCACCACACCCGGCGGTCCTCGGCCTCCTGGGACGCGGCGGCGTTGGCCTCCGGGTCGTCGGTGGAGATCAGCGCGTACCAGGCGCCGTCGAGGTCGCCGGCCCGGTAGCGGCGGCGCTCCCAGCGGACCTCGCCGGCGTCGGCCATCGCCTCGACGGACGGGGTGGCGGACGGGGAGATCAGCAGGACATCGGCGCCGGCGGCGACGAGCGAGGGGAGCCGGCGCTGGGCGACCTGGCCGGCGCCCAGGACAACCACCCGGCGGCCGGAGAGCCGCAGTCCGACGGGGTAGGCAGCGTGTTCGGCGACGTGCTCAGCCATGGCGGTACGGCTCCTTGTGCGGATGGTGCGGGATCGGCGACCGGCGCAGCCGCTGCGGCTCTGGAGCGACTGGTCAGGGGTACGGCCCGGGGCGGTGGTACGGCCCCGGCCCACAGCCTATGGGGCTGCGGGCCGGGGGTCATGCGGAGATCAGGCCTGATCAGGTCTTTTCCGTCACTCCGGCGGAGTCGAAGGTGGCGACCTCGTGCATGGCACGGGCGGCGCTCTGCACCACGGGGAGCGCGAGCAGGGCGCCGGTGCCCTCGCCGAGGCGCAGATCGAGGTCGACGAGCGGGCGCAGGCCCAGCTTGTTCAGGGCCGCGACATGGCCGGGTTCGGCGCTGCGGTGGCCGGCGATGCAGGCCGCCAGCGCCTCGGGGGCGATGGCGCGGGCGACCAGTGCGGCGGCGCCGGCGCTGACCCCGTCGAGGATCACCGGCGTACGCAGCGAGGCGCCGCCGAGGATCAGGCCGACGAGGGCGGCGTGCTCCAGGCCGCCGACCGCGGCGAGGACGCCGATGGGGTCGGCCGGGTCGGGCTGGTGGAGTTCCAGGGCGCGGCGGACCACCTCGACCTTGCGGGCGTGGGTCTCGTCGTTGATGCCGGTGCCGCGGCCGGTGACCTCGGCCGGGTCGACGCCGGTGTAGACGGCGATCAGCGCGGCGGAGGTGGTCGTGTTGGCGATGCCCATCTCACCGGTGAGCAGCGCCTTGTTGCCGGCCGCGACGAGGTCACGGGCGGTGTCGATGCCGACCTCGATGGCCTTGAGGACGTCCTCCTGGGTCATCGCCGGGCCCGCCGTGAAGTCGGCGGTGCCGGCCCGGACCTTGCGCGGCAGCAGGCCGGGGGTGGAGGGGAGGTCGCCGGCCACGCCGACGTCCACGACGCAGACCTCGGCGCCGACCTGGTTGGCGAAGGCGTTGCAGACCGCGCCGCCGCCCAGGAAGTTGGCGACCATCTGGCCGGTGACCTCCTGGGGCCAGGGGGTCACGCCCTGGGCGTGTACGCCGTGGTCACCGGCGAAGATCGCGACGGCGGCGGGCTCCGGGATCGGCGGCGGGCACTTGCGGGAGAGCCCGGACAGCTGCGCGGAGATGATCTCCAGCATGCCCAGCGCCCCGGCCGGCTTGGTCATCCGCTTCTGCCGCTCCCAGGCCTCGCCGAGCGCCTTGGCGTCCAGCGGGCGGATGCCCTGCAGGGTCTCCTGGAGGAGGTCGTGCGGGCTCTCGCCGGGCAGCGCGCGGCGGCCGTAGGTCTCCTCGTGGACGACCCAGGACAGCGGGCGGCGCTTGGACCAGCCGGCCTGCAGCAGCTCGGGCTCCTCCGGGAACTCGTCGACGTAGCCGATGCACAGGTAGGCGACGACTTCGAGGTGTTCGGGCAGGTCCAGTTCGCGGACCATCTCCCGCTCGTCGAAGAAGCTGACCCAGCCGACTCCCAGGCCCTCGGCGCGGGCGGCGAGCCAGAGGTTCTCGACCGCGAGCGCGGAGGAGTACGGGGCCATCTGCGGCTGGGTGTGGCGGCCGAGGGTGTGCCGGCCGCCGCGGGTGGAGTCGGCGGTGACGACGATGTTCACCGGCGTTTCGAGGATCGCCTCGATCTTCAGCTCACGGAACTGCTTGGCGCGCGCCTTGGGCAGCGACTTGGCGTAGGCCTCGCGCTGCGCCATCGCGAGCTGGTGCATCTTCTCGCGGGTCTCGGCCGAGCGGATGACGACGAAGTCCCAGGGCTGGGAGTGGCCGACGCTGGGGGCGGTGTGGGCCGCCTCCAGGACGCGCAGCAGGACGTCGTTGGGGATCGGGTCGCTGCGGAAGCCGTTGCGGATGTCGCGGCGCTCGCGGATCACGCGGTGGACGGCGGCGCGCTCGGAGTCGTCGTAACCGGCGGCCGGGAACAGGCCGTCGGCGAGGTCGCTGCCGTCGGGCGCCTGCGCGGGCTGCTGCTGGTCGGCTGCCTGCGGCTCGTCGTCGTGGCCCTCGCCGAGCTGGACGAGGGCGTCGGCGTCCTGCTGCTGGGGCTTGTCGTCGGCGTCGGGTTCGCCGTCCTGCGCTGGCTGTTCGCCGGCGGGGGCCGCGGTCTGCGGGGCCGGGGCGTCGACGGGGGTCTGCTCGCCGGAGGCCTGGGCCGGGATGTGGACGGTGACGGGGCGGGCTTCGGCGGGGGCGTCGGTCGCCTCCGCGGGCTCGGCGGGAGCGGCGTCCTCGGCGGGGGCCGTCTCGGCGGGAACGTCGGTGTCGTCCGGGGCGGCCGCCGCCGGCTGCTGCTCGGCGGGGGTGTCCGCGGTCTGCGGGGTGGGCTCCCCGTCGGTCTGCTGTGCTGCGGCGTCCACGGGGGTGCCGGGCTGCGGCTGGGCGGCGGCCGGCTCCTCGGACTGCTGCGGTGCCTCGGGCGGCTCTATGACGGTCTGCTCCTGGGTAGCGCCGTCGTCGGTCACGGGCAGGGCGACGGAGCCCTGGGGAGCGGCGGCCGGCAGAGGGGCGGTGGGCTCGGACTCGCCGGCCGGGGCGTCGTCGGCCGGGGTGGCCTGGTCCGTGGCGGCGGTCTCGGCCGGGGCATCCTGGGGTGCCTCGGCCTGGTCGGCGGCGGGTTCCGGCTGGTCCGCGGACGCCGGCTGGTCGGCGTCGGTAGCTTCCGGTGCGGCGGCCTGCTGCGGGTCCTCGGCGGCGACGGCCTCGGGCTGGTCGGCGGGCTGCTCGGCCTGCGGTGCCTGGACGGCAGCGGCAGGGGCGTCGGCCACGGGCTGCTCCGCCACGGCGTCCTCGGCCCGGGCCGAGGCGTCGGACGGTGCCGGGGTGGCCGGGGTCTCGGCGGGCTGGGCCGGTGCCTGCGTCTCGGGCTCGGTGGGCGCGGCCGGCTCAGCGGGCGCGGCCTGGTCGACGGGCGCGGCCTGGTCGACGGGCACGGTCTGGTCGACGGGCGCGGCCTGGTCAGCAGGCTGCTGCTCGGCCTCAGGGGCTACGGCCTCAGGCTGCTGGGCGGCCGGGACGGGGGCCTGGCCGGGCTCGTCCTGGACGGGGGCGGCCTGCGCGGACGTGTCCTGCCCGGAGGCGTCGGCAACGGGGGCGTCGGCAACAGGAGCGTCGGCAACGGGGGCATCGGCAACAGGAGCGGCCGCAGCGGTTGCGTCCGCAGCGGGAACATCCGCCGCGACAGCACCCGGCGCAGCCGCGTCAGGCGTGGTGACCTCCGCAGCAGCGGCGTCAGGCACGGCAGCGTCGGCCGCAGCCGTTCCGTCCTGGCCGACCGCGGCCGCATACGTCACCGCGTCCGGAGCACTGTCAGCCGCAGGCTGCGCCGGCGCCACGGCCGCCGCCTCCTGCCCGGCATCGACGACGGTCCCGGCGGTTTCCCCGGCAACAGGAGCGGCATCCCCGGCCGGAGCAGCGTCCCCGCCCGGAACGGTGTCCCCGCCCGGCATCGGCATCGGCATCGGCTGTTCGACAGGCAGCGCCGCATCCTGCGGCACGGACTGCTCGGCGGGCGCGGGCTGCACGGCCTCGGCGGGCGCTCCCGGCGCCTCGGGGCCGACCGTTTCTGCAACCGGGGCCGCCGGCGCCTCGTGCCACTGCGGCACCTGCGACGGGATCTCGCCGAGCTGCGGGCCGGGCAACGGGCCCTGGCCCGCGGCCCCGTAGATCTGCTCGGCGTGCAACTGCCCGCCGTAGGACTGCGCGCCGTATGCGGGCGCGGCGACGGTCTGCCCGGTCGCCGCCTCCGCGGGGAGCTGCTCGGCGTACGGCAGGTCGGCGGCGGCCGGTGCGTCGGCGGGCGGGCCGGTCACCGGCTGCTGGTCCGGGGTGGGGGCGGTGGGCGCGGCGGGGGCATCGAAGTATTCGGGGCCGCCGGTGGGCGGTCCGGCGGGCCGGGCGGCGGACGGGGTGGGCACGTCGGCCGGTCCGCGGTCGGCGAGGGAACGGACCACGCCGCCGGTCGGGTCGGGGACCGGCGGGCCCATGTGCAGCGGGCGACGCGGGGGCGTGGCGGGTGCGGCGGCGCGGGCCCGGTCCGGCTGCGGGGCCGCGGGCTGGGGAATGCGGACGGCGCTGAGGTCGACGGAACCGGAGTCCCGGCCGCCGCTCTCGTGGTCGCCGGCCCGGGCGGGCATCGGCTCGAAACCGGTGATCCCCTGGGAGGCCGCGTCGAACGGCACGCCCTGCTGGGGCTGCTGGTCCGCACCCTGGTGGGTTTCCTGCGGGAGCGGCTGGGGCGCGGGCTGCTCGCTCCAGGCGCCCTGGGCGCCCGGCATCAGCAGCAGATCGTCGTCCTCGGCGGCAGCGTCGGTCTGGTCGAGGTAGGGGTACTCGCCCGGTGGAGGCACCATGCCCGGCAGCTCCGTGTGTCCGGCGTCGGCAGGGGAGGGAGCGGCCGCCGGCTGCGGCTGCCCGGGATGTCCGCCTGCGTTCTCCGGCTGTCCCTCGCCCGGGACCTGGCCGGTGTCGGTCATGCGTACCCCTCGCCCATTGGTAGTGCTCCTTCCAACCGCTCGTGCGACGCGCTCGACCGGGGCGCGCCGACGCCCCGATAGCTAGAACGAGCGAGCACGCCGCGCGGCACGTCCGCTCCTCAGAGCTTCATATTCGTCCAAAACCGCGGCATTTTCCGGATATTGGCGTACGAAGCCGAACGCGGAACGGCGGCGCAACGATCCGCCAGCCTACCGCGCGCGGGTTGCCTTGCTGGTCACGGGTGAGGAACGCGATACCCGCTGAGGAGAAACACCACGGACCGCTCGCGTTCGACCCAGACCGTGGTGTCCAGGTCCACGGACTGCAGCAGCGCGCACTCGACCTCGTAGCCGCCGTCGGCCAGCGCCCGGCCGAGCGCTTCGGCCTCGTCGCGGGTGGCCGCGTGGGTGACGATCCGTTCGGGACGGCGGGACGCGCAGGCGGTGAGCACGTCCGCTCCCCCGCCGCCGACCCGGATCACATCGGGTTCGGGCAGGTCCTCCAGGACCTGTGGCGCCCGGCCGTGCACGACCTGGAGTTGGACGCCGTGACGGCGGGCGAGGGCGGCGGTGCGCCCGCAGGCCTCCGGGTCGGCGTCGACCGCGATGACGGCGGCGCCGAAGCGCGCGGCCTCCACCGCGGCGGCGCCGCTGCCCGCGCCGATGTCCCAGACCAGGTCGCCCACCTGCGGTCCGAGGCGGGCGAGTTGTGCGGTGCGCAGCTGGACGGACTCGCCCTCGCCCAGGGCACCGCCGTAGGCGCTCGCCGGAAGTCCCCAGCCGCGCGGGCCCGTCGGGTGGCCGACGTCGTGACCGGCGATCCAGCCGGTGCCCTGCGCGGCGGCCCCGCCGGGCGAACCACCGACGACAATGACGACATTGGGGTCACGCCAGACATGGTCGGCAGCCTTGTCGGAGGTGAGGACCGTCACCTGCTCCCGTTCGGTGCCCAGTTCCTCGCAGATCACGAAGGTGCGGTGGACTCCGCCGAGCAGCAGGGCGAGTTCGGCGGGACCGGCGCCGGGCGAGGTGAGCACCGCGACCTTGGTGTGGGCGCGGCAGACGTTGACCGCGCGGCGCAGATCACGGCTGTGGGCGACCACGATCTGGGCGTCGTCCCAGGGCATGCCGGCCCGTGCGAAGGCGGCGGCGACGGAGGAGACGGCCGGGACGACTTCCACTTCCAGGCCGTGCTCAGGGGCCCGCAGGGTGCGGACGACGCCGAAGAAGCCGGGGTCGCCGTCGGCGAGGACGACAGCGGTGCCGCGGTGCTGGGCGATGCGGCGGGCGGCCAGGGTCACGCTGCCGAGCCGGATCCGTTCGGCGTTCGGCGGGACTTCGGGGAGGGCGAGGTGGTGGGCGGCGCCGGCCACCAGCGTGGCGGCGCCGAGCGCGGAGCGGGCCGCATCGGTCAGCGGAGAACCGTCCCATCCGATCACCGTGACCCGGTCGGCCATGCTCGTCAGTCTCCTGGGGATGCTGTGGTTACGCGGACGGGGCGGCGGGCGAGGCGGCCGCAGGCCGGTGGCGGTGCCGCTGTGGTGCGCCGGTCCGCGCCGGTCGCGCGAGGGCGCGGCAGGGCGAGACTACCCCCTGCGGTACGGACCTGAGCGCGGGCGTGGTCAGTTCCACTCGGGGTAGCTGAATCCGTTCGCGTCCGCCAGCCGGCCGGGGACGCCTTCGAGGTCCTCGGGCAGCAGGCTCCACACGATCAGATCGGTCCGGATGTCCGTCCAGCCGCCGTCCTCGGTGCGGCTGCGGGCTATGAAGGCGTTGCGCAGCACGCCCTCGCTGATGCAGCCGATCTTCTGGGCGACCTGCTGGGAGGCGGTGTTGCCGGCGGCGGTGCGCAGCTCGATGCGTTCGAACTTCTGATCCTGGAAGAGCCAGTGGGCGACGGCGAGCGAGGCCTCGGAGGCGTACCCCTCGCCGCGGGCCCAGGAGGCGACGACGTAGCTGATCTCGCTGGAACGGATCCGCCAGTCGGTGTTGCGCAGTTGGACCACGCCGACCAGGCGCTGGGTGAGGAATTCGGTGACCGCGAGGTCGATGCCGTGGCCCGCGGTGCGCTCGGCGGGGGCGCTCTCGGTGGCCCAGCGGCGCGCGCGGTCCTCGGTGTACGGCTGCGGTATCGCGGTCCAGGAGGCGACCAGTTCGTCGTTCATCATCGCGGCGAGGGACGGCGCATCGGCCTCCTCGAAGGAGCGCAGCACCAACCGGTCCGTGCTGATGGAGATGTCCGGAAAGGTGGATGTCATGCCGCTGCTCCCACGCCGTTGACTTCGGTGTCCGGAACGTCGCGGGCTGTGAGACCGCGAGGTCACGGGCCGTCTTGACCGTCTTGAATGCACCAGCATGCAGCATCGGCGCACGGGTGTGCCACGCGCGTGGGCCCCGGCCGCGCGCTGCGCGAGTCCGGGGCCTGCGGGTCGTCCGTGCGGACGGCCACCTTCCGGTGACCTGCGGACGGGCGGTGACGCGTCCCGTACCCGCCCACCCCCCGAAGGGGGGTGGGCAGCGGGGAAAAACTGACCGGCGGAAAACCGGCCCAGTAGCGAGCGGCAGCTCCAGGGCCTGTGGTGACCGTCAGCTCCCCGCCCGGTAGTGGCGTCAGCTCTTGGCCGGGCCGAAGGCCGGGATGACCGAGCCGTCCTTGTACTTGTCCTCGATGAACTTCTTGACCTCGGGGGAGTTCAGGAGCTTGGCCAGCTTCTTGATCCGCGGGTCGTTCTCGTTGCCCTTCTTGACGGCGAGGAAGTTGGCGTACGGGTTGTCCTTCGCCTTCTCCAGGGCCAGCGCGTCCTTGGAGGGCTTGAGGTGGGCGCCGATGGCGAAGTTGCCGTTGATGATCGCGGCGTCGACGTCGTCGATGCGCGGCGCGGTCTGCGCGGCCTCCAGCTCGGTGATCTTGATGCCCTTGTCGTCCTTGACGTCGGTCAGCTTGGCGTCGGAGCCGACACCGGGCTTGAGGGTGATCACGCCGTTGTCGGCGAGCAGCTTGAGCGCCCGGCCCTCGTTGGAGGGGTCGTTCGGGACCGAGACGGTGCTGCCGGACTTGAGGTCGGAAAGCTTATCGATCTTCTTGGAGTAGACGCCCAGCGGCTCGATGAGCACGTTCTGGACGGGCACGATGTGCGTGCCGTTCTCCTTGTTGAAGGTGTCGAGGAACGGCTTGTGCTGGAAGAAGTTGGCGTCGACCTGGCCGTCGTCGGTGACCTTGTTCGGGATCTTGTAGTCGTTGAACGGCTTGACGACGAGCTTGAGGCCTTCCTTCTCCGCGAGCTCGTTCTTGACGAAGTCGAGGATGGTGCCGTGCGGCGTGGGGCTCGCGGCGACGACGAGCGGGGCGTTCTTGTCGCCCTTGTCGCTGCCGGCGGTGGTGTCGGAGGGGGCGCTGCAGGCGCTCGCGCCGAGCGCGACGGCGGATGCGGCGGCGACGGCCACGGTGATCTTGACGGTGTTACGCACGAAGAGTGCCTCTTTCTTGTTCCCACGCGGGGTTGCGCGCGATGTCCGCCCGGCAAAGGGTCCGGGCTCGGGGGTGGAGCGGGTGGCTCCGGGTCAGGCCGCCTCGGTGACGACGGCCGGCTCCTCGGTGCGGGTGCGGCGCAGGCCGACGCGCAGCGAGGAGGCACGGGTTCCGCGGCGGGCGAGCCGGCGGACGATGAGGTCACCGAGCAGCTGGACGAGGGTGACGAGGACGATCAGCTCCACGACGGTGGTGATCATCAGCGAGGTCTCGTACTGCTGGTAGCCGTAGGTGTAGGCGAGATTGCCCAGTCCGCCGCCGCCGACCGCGCCGGCGATCGCGGAGTAGCCGATCAGCTGGATGACGGTGGTGGTGACGGCCGCGACCAGTGCGGGCAGGGCCTGCGGGAGCAGCACCTTGAACACGATGGTCCAGGTGCCGCCGCCCATCGCCTGGGCGGCCTCGACCAGACCGTGGTCGACCTCGCGCAGCGCGGCCTCCACCAGCCGGGCGAAGAACGGGATGGCGGCGATGGCGAGCGGGACCACCGCGCCGGTCGGGCCGATGGAGACCCCGACGACGAGCCGGGTGAACGGGATCAGCACGACGATCAGGATCAGGAACGGGAAGGACCGTCCGACGTTCACGACCGCGCCGAGGACCTTGTTCACGACGACGTTCTGCAGGATGGCGCCGCGGTCGGTCAGGTGCAGCAGGACACCGGCGGGGACGCCGATGAGCACCGCGTAGAACGTCGACCACCACACCATGAAGAGGGTGTCGAGCGTGTTGTCGTACAGCAGCGGCTGCATCTCGTTCCAGGTCACTTGGCACCTTCCTTCTGCAGTACGGCGGCGGGCTCCGGGATGGCCGGCCGGTCGGCGGCGGCCGCGGCGACGCTGCCGTCGACGTCGGCCACGTCCACCTGGAGACCCTGCTCGCGCAGGAAGCCGATGGGCACGACGTTCTCCTCGAAGCGGCCGGGGAGCTCGATGCGCATCCGGCCGATCTGCTTGCCGCCGACGGTGTCCATGGCGGCGCCGAGGATCGATATGTCGACGTTGTAGGTGCGCGACAGCTCGGAGATCACCGGGCGGGTGGCCGCCGAGCCGTGGAAGGTGATGTCGACGACGGTGCGGTCGTCGGCCGAGGGCTCGCCGCCGACCGGGAACAGCTCCCGGGCCAGCTCGGAGCCGGGTGTGGCGAGGAGTTCGGCGACGGTGCCCTGCTCGACGACACGGCCGTTCTTCATCAGCGCGGCGGAGTCGCAGATCGTCTTGACCACGTCCATCTCGTGCGTGATGAGCACGATGGTCAGGCCCAGCTTGCGGTTGAGGTCACGCAGCAGCTGGAGGATGGAGCGGGTGGTCTCCGGGTCCAGGGCGCTGGTGGCCTCGTCGGACAGCAGCACCTTGGGGTCGCCGGCCAGCGCGCGGGCGATGCCGACGCGCTGCTTCTGACCGCCGGAGAGCTGGGCGGGGTAGGCGTGGGCCTTGTCGGCGAGGCCGACCAGGTCCAGCAGTTCCAGGGCCTTGCGGGAGCGCTCGCGGCGGTCGACCTTGAGGATCTCCAGCGGCAGTTCGACGTTGTCCTGCACGGTGCGCGAGGACAGCAGGTTGAAGTGCTGGAAGACCATGCCGATGTGGCTGCGCGCGGCCCGGAGCCCGGCGCTGGCGCGCTTGCCGCGTCCGGCGACGGACGTCAGTTCCTGGCCGGCGACGGTGACCGTGCCGGAGGTGGGGCGCTCCAGGAGGTTGAGGCAGCGGATGAGGGTGGACTTGCCGGCGCCGCTCTGGCCGATGACGCCGTACACCTCGCCCTCTCGGACGTGCAGATCGACGCCGTCCAGGGCGGTGACTTCGCGGTCTCCGGAACGGTAGACCTTGGTCAGGCCCGTTGTGGTGATCACTAGGGAATTTCCGTCACTGTCGAGTGCTCGGCGGCTCGCGCCGGGCACGGGGCATTCTTGCGAGTGCGGCAGAGGGGAACCGGGAGCGGCGGCGGGCGCGGGGCCCGGCTCAGGGTTCCGGTGACGCGGGGCGGCCGGGGGCGTCGGGACTCCGACGTACGGCTCATGGCGGGGTCTCGCTTCGGGGCGCGAGGCTCAGGCGGGGGCCCTCAGCGGTCACACATTCGACACATGCAACGAGCACCGGGCGTCTGGTACGCCTCGGTCGCAGGGGTGCGGTAGCTCGTCGTGGTCATGAACGGCAGTAAACCAGACAGCGGTGCGGACCGATCAAGCCAGTCCGCATGGCGGACAGGCCCGACCGGTCCGTGGACAGCGCCCTAGCCGACGACGGTGATCTCCACCGCTTCGGCCGTGGCCTGCGCCGATACCGCCGAGAGGTCGGGGACCACGACATCCGCCGCCAGCTCCTCGGCCCGGTGGGTTGTGGTCAACGCCACGGTCGTCATCCCCGCGGCGCGGCCCGCCGCCAGTCCGACCGGAGCGTCCTCGAAGACCACACAGCGGGCCGGGTCCACCCCCAGCCGTGCGGCGGCCAGCAGGAACGGCTCGGGGTCCGGCTTGCCCCGGCTGATGTCATCGGCGCTGACCAGGTTCTTCGGCCTGATCCCGGAGTGTTCGAGGCGGGCCTCGGCCAGCCGGCGGGCGGCCGAGGTGACCACGGCCCACCGCTCGGCGGGCAGGCTCGCCAGCAGGGCCAGGGTGCCGGGCAGCGCCACCGTTCCCGCGGCGTCCTCGACCTCCAGGTGCTCGATCCGGGCCAGCGCCTCCGGTACGACGTCCGCGGGCAGCAGATCCGCGATGATCTCCGCCGCCGGACGGCCGTGCATCGGAACCCCGGCGAAGTCCTCCGCGGTCAGCCCGTACTCCCCCGCCCACTTGGTCCAGCAGCGGTTCACGGACTCCAGGGAGGAGATGAGAGTGCCGTCGTTGTCGAAGAGGAGGGCCTCGGCGATGATCTTCATACTTCCCGAGCGTACGGACCACGGTGGGGCCGGACGCCGCCGCCCTCCCGCCGCCGATTAGCATCCCCTCATGCCCCACATCCCCACTGCGCGCCGCCGCACCGCCCGGAGGTCCCGGTGATCGACGCGCTGACGGTCACGCTCGCGGTGACCGCGCTCGCCCTCGCCGCCTGGTGCGGCTTCGCGGCCTTCCGTGACCAGCCCACCAAGGACTGGCACTTCATCGGCATGGGCCTGGTGTCGCTGCTCGGCATCGTCCAACTGGTCGTTGCCGTCGTTCAGTTGTCCCGCGGGGTGTCGCCGGACAAGGGCACCGCGCTCTTCGTCTCGTATCTGCTGGGGGCGGCGGCCTGTGTGCCGGCGACCGGCTTCATGTCGCTCTCGGAGCGCACCCGCTGGGGTTCGGCCACGGTCGCGGCGGGCGCCGTGGTGCTCGCCGTCCTGGAAGTGCGGCTGTTCGACATCTGGGGAGGCGGCAGTGCCTGAGTCCACCGGGACCACCCGGCCCGCGGAAGGCGGCGCCACGGAAGGCGGCCCGGCCCGGCGCTCGCTGGGCAGCGGCCCCGGCCGGCTGCTGGTCGCGCTCTACGGCATCTTCACCGTCGCGGCCGCCTCCCGCTCGCTCTACCAGCTCCTCGCCCAGTTCGACCGGGCACCACTGGCGTACGGCCTCTCGGCGGTCTCCGCGGTGGTCTACGGGTTCATCACCTTCTCGCTGGTGCGCGGCGGCGAGGGCGCCCGCCGGGCCGCGCTCGCCTGCTGCGCGCTGGAACTGGTCGGGGTACTGGGCGTCGGCACCTGGACGCTGCTGGACCCGTCCGCGTTCCCGGACGCCACGGTCTGGTCGGACTACGGCATGGGCTACCTCTTCATCCCCGTCGCGCTGCCCGTCACCGGACTGATGTGGCTGCGCCGGGCGCGTACGGAGGCGCCGACGGCCTGAGGCCACCCCATGGGCGCGCTGCGCCATCCGGGTGAAGACCTGGGCCACTCCTCGCTCCTGCCCCGGTGCCCTGTCTCACTGGATTCCGACCGGTGTGCACGGGTGCGCCGGCGCGGGAACGGAGCGGAATCATGCCGATCAGTCCGAACCAGGGTTCCACCGGCGGCGGTTTCGCGGCGACCCTCACCGGCACCGGTCTCACCGGAGCCACCACGGTCCGCTTCGGGAGCAAAGCGGCCACCATCACAGCCACTTCACCCACCTCGGTCTCGGTGATCGCTCCCTCGGGAGCCGGCGTGGTCGATGCCACGGTGACGACCCCGGCGGGCACCAGCACCCCGGTGCCCTTCTATTACGTGCTCCCGCCCGTGATCCTCGACGTCTCGCCGTCGTCCGGTCCGCTGGCGGGCGGCGGCACGGTCACCGTCACCGGACGCAATCTGACCACCGCCACGTCCGTGCTGTTCGGGGACACGGCCGTGGTGCCGACGGTGCTGTCCGACAGTGCGCTCACCGCCGTCGGCCCGGCCCACGCGGAGGGTGCGGTGTCCCTGGTCGTCGTCGCGCAGGGCGGCACGGACACGGCGTCCGGCACGTTCGCCTTCGTGGACACCCCGACCGTCACCGGCTTCAGCCCGCTGACCGGGCTGCCCGCGGGCGGCACACTGGTCGACCTCACGGGCACCGGGCTGGCGACGACCACCGGCGTGACCTTCGGCGCCGTACCGGCGGCGTTCGCCGTCCTGTCCGACAACAGGGTCGCGGCCGTCGCGCCCAGCCAGTCCCCCGGCGCGGTCAGCATCTCGCTCACCACCACGGGCGGCAGCGCCACGGCGCCGGGGACCTTCCTTTATCTGCTCTGACGAGCATCTGGCCTGGCGGGTAAGGGGGCTGACGGGTGTCCGGCCCGGCGACGAGGACGGCGGCGGGCCCGCCCCGACCGGGGCGGGCCCATATGCGGCGCTATGTCCGGGCGACGAGTTCCCCGGCCCCCGCCGGCTGGGGCGCTTCCTTCTCCAGTGTGATCACGCTCAGCCGGGGCGTGAGCTGCTCCGTGCCCACGGGCAGATAGCCGTGACCGCGGTAGAGCCGCAGATTGCCCTCGCTGCGGTGGCCGGTGACCAGTTGGTAGCGGGTGGCCGAGCGCTCGGCCACCAGCCGGCCCTCGACCGCGTCGAGCAGCCGTCCGCCCAGGCCGTGCCGCTGCATCCGCGGGTGCACGATGAGCTTGGCTATCCTCCCGGTGCCGTCCGCGTCAACCGTGCCGCGCACGGATCCGACCACCTCCTCGCCGAGCCGGGCCACCACGACGCAGCCCTCGCCGAGTTCGGCGCGCAGCGCCGCCAGCGTCTGGGTGAGCGGCTCGATGCCGTAGTCGTCGTAGAGCGCGGCTTCCTGCTGGTAGCAGAGGTACTGGAGTTTGAGGATCTGCTCGGCGTCCTGGTCGGTCGCCGCAGAGATGGTCACACTCGTGCCCATGCGCGTGGTCTCCCCTATTCGGTTCGTGGCCCGGACGCGCTGAGGGTGAGAGGGGTGCGCCCGGAACGATCTGCCCTGACGGACGGTGCCGTGGGGTACCCGGCGCCGCCTTGGCGTCGCTGACACCGCCTCTTCCGGAATCCCCGGTGAACGGCGGCGGCAATCTTCACCGCGAGCATTCTGCGCAGGCAATTGGGGCAAGCGGAACGGACCGGCGCCCGGCTCGCCTGTGACATTCCCAACTCAGATGAGAATGCGGGGAGCCGGCGCCGGTCCGGACGGCCGGGACCGCCGCGCGGCGGTCGTGGGCCGGGTCAGCGCTTGCGGAACTCCGCGGCGGCCAGCAGCGCGGTGTCGGGATTGTCGGAGAACAGGCCGTCGATACCGGTCTTGAAGTACGCCCGGAACACCCCGAGGGCGTCGCCGTAGGCGTTGGGGTCGGTTCCGCGGCGGTGGTCGGCCGGCAGGAAGCTGTTCTCGTTGCGGACGGTGTACGGGTGCAGGACCAGTCCGGCGGCGTGGGCGTCCTCGACCACGGACGTGGGCTCGCCGAGCTTGCCGTCCTTGTCCCGCGGGATGATCACGGTCAGGTCCGGGCCGATGCCCTGGGCGAAGCCGGCCAGCCACTTCAGGCCCTCGGGCGTGACCAGATCGGCGACCTTGCGCGGGTCACCCGCCTCGACGAAGTCCCAGGGCCGGGAGTCGAGCGTGGAGAGCAGGACGACCTTGGGGCAGTCCACGAGCCGGCCCAGGCGCTGGATGCTGCCGGGCTCGAAGGACTGCAGGAAGTTCGGGGAGTTCCGGCGGTGCCGGCCGTGCGCGCGCAGCGCCTTGGCCACCCGCTCCTCCAGGCCGAGGCCCAGTTTGCGGAAGTAGGTGGGGTGCTTGGTCTCGATGTGCAGCCATACGGGACGGCCCCGCTTGTGGCCCTCGCGCTCGGCCCACCGCAGCACCTCCTCGAAGCTCGGCACCTGCCACACCCCGTCGTAGAGGGTGTTGTGCTGCCGGGTGCCCGGTATACGTTCCTTGGCCCGCAGGGTCTTGAGTTCGGCGAGCGTGAAGTCCTCGGTGAACCAGCCGGTCAGCTTCACCCCGTCCACGGTCTTGGTGGTCTTGCGGTCCGCGAACTCGGGGTGCGCCGAGACATCGGTGGTGGCGGTGATGTCGTTCTCGTGGCGGCAGACCAGATGCCCGTCCTTGGTGGGGACGAGGTCCTGCTCGATGACGTCCGCGCCCATGTCGAGGGCGAGTTGGTAGGAGCCGAAGGTGTGCTCGGGGCGGTAGCCGCTGGCGCCACGGTGCCCTACGACCAGCGGTACCGGCAGGCCACGGGGCACCCCGGTCCGCTCGGCCGCGCCCGCCTGGCCGGCTCCGCCGAACACCGCCGCTCCCGCGCCGAGGGCCGCGGCCCCCAGCACCGTCCGCCGTCCCGGCTGCTGCCGCTTCTGCATGCGCACGCTCCTTGTCTGAGGCATTCGCTGGTGTTCCAGGTACTTCCGGTGCTTCCGGGTGCTTCCGGGTGTTTTCCGGTGTGCGGTGAGGCGTGTTGCACACCGGCCCGTGGAACCCGGCCGATCGTAGGCACGGACGGGTCACACCGGGGAGCCGGACGACGACATCGGGGGGAAGATGGTGGTAACAGACGTCAACGGTGCGTATCGGCCTCGTGAACCCGATGTGCGCGCGGGAGTGACCCGCGAGTATGGTCCTTGGCTGCAGAGCTCTGCGCCTGCTTGACGTTGACCAGCCACGACCCGGAGGGCCCGTTGTCCCGCATTGTGCTGAAGGCGATTCTCGGATTCGTCATGCGTGTCCTGTACCGCCCGAAGGTCGAGGGCGTGGACCGCATTCCGGCGACCGGGCCGGTGATCCTGGCCGGCAATCACGTCACCTTCATCGACTCGCTGTTCCTGAGCCTGGTGGTCAAGCGCCCGGTGTACTTCATCGGCAAGGACGAGTACGTCACCGGCAAGGGCCTCAAGGGCCGCGCGATGGCCTGGTTCTTCTCCAGCGCCGGCATGATCCCGGTGGACCGGGACGGCGGACACGGCGGGGTCGCGGCGCTGATGACCGGCCGCCGGGTCCTGGAGGAGGGCAGCGTCTTCGGCATCTACCCCGAGGGCACCCGCTCCCCCGACGGCCGTCTCTACCGCGGCCGTACGGGCATCGCCCGGCTCACGCTGATGACCGGTGCGCCCGTCGTCCCGTTCGCGATGATCGGCACCGACAAGGTGCAGCCCGGCGGCAAGGGCCGCCCGCACATCGCCCCGGTGACGGTGCGCTTCGGTGAGCCGCTGGACTTCTCCCGTTACGACGGCATGGACCGCGACCGCTATGTCCTGCGCGCCGTCACCGACGAGGTGATGAGCGACGTCATGGAGCTGTCCGGCCAGGAGTACGTCGACATGTACGCCACCAAGGCCAGGGCCGCCTGACCCGTCCGCACCGCGCCGGGCCCCATCCGTTCGCCGGATGGGGCCCGTTGTGTGTGCGCTCCCGTGGGACAGGCGGGTCAGCAGGGCACCCGGAAGCCGCCGGGGGCGCGCTGGCCCTCGGCGCCGCCGGTCAGCGCCGTACGCAGCGCGGCCTCGGGCCGCGGCACCACGCTGCCGTCGGGCTGGAGCAGTTGCTGGCGCTGGGTGATGGTGCCGGTGCGGGCGCCGGGCACGTTCGCGTTCTTGACCGCCACCCGGTTCAACGGGGCGGGCTTCAGCTGCTTCTTGGTGCGGACGAAGGAGACGAAGCTCTCGAAGTCGCGGGTGTGCCGCACCGGTGCGGTGAACCCGGTGAAGGCGCTGAAGCCGTCCTGGTTGATGAGGGTGTAGGAGGGGGCGGCGAGCCGGTAGCTGCGGGCCAGGTCGAGGGCGGTGCCGTCGATGAACACCTCGGCCGGGTCGATCCGCCGGCCGACCGCGCCCGCCGCGTCGAAGGTGTAGCGGACATTGGCGGAGACGGCCAGCGGTGAGAAGCCGAGGCCGCCGCCGGCGGTCGGTGCCCACTGCTCCTCCAGGGCGTCGTGCAGCTGCCGCCCGGTGACGGTGACGGTCATGATCGGGTCGCCGAAGCCGACGGAGTTCCAGGCCTGCGCGAAGGTGACGGTGCCGTCCGTCGCCTCGTCCCGGATCAGGTCCCCGGCGATCACGGCCTGCCCGACGCGCGGCGCGACCGCGATGACGGCGAGGTCCGCGGGGGTGTTGGGGTGGCCGGCGGGGTCGGCGGTCGGGTCGAGCGGCTGCCGGCCCGCCCACAGGGCCCAGTCGGCGACGAGGTTGCCCATGGTGCTCTCCCCCACCGCGTTGCGCCGCCGGGTGAACGAGGCGGTCTGGCTGCCGAGGCGGCTGCGGGCGCGCCGGCTGCCGAAGTCCGCCCAGTAGCCGGCGATCGACTTGAGGTCCGGGTCCGGGGTCACGTCCCGGGTGTTGGGGTGGTTCCTGGTGGTGGTCAGCTCCCGGATCACCGCTCCGGTGTCCGGGTCGAGGCGCAGATTGATCTCGTTGATGATCTGGCCGTAGCAGCCGGCCTCGACGAACGGCCGGGGCACGCCGTCGGGGTCGGGCAGCATCATGGTGAAGGCGCAGTGCCAGTGGCCGGTGACGATGGCGTCGATGTCCGGAGAGACCCGCAGCGCCAGTTCGTAGGCGGGCCCGGAGGGGTTGCTGCCGCTGGAGAAGTCGCTGCCGGCCACCGCGCCGTCGTGCATGCTGAGCACGATCGCCCGCACCCCGCGGGACTTGAGCTCGGCCGCGCAGCGGTTGGCGGTCTCCAGTTCGTCGAGGGTGCGCAGGCCCGGCTGGTAGGAGCCGGGGAAGGACTCGGTGCCGATGGCGGTGAGATGGATGAAGCCGACCGGCAGCCGGCGGCCGCCGCCGGCGTCCACGTACTCGATGTTGTACGGCGGCAGCACGGTCTCGCCGTTGGCGTGCCAGACCAGGTTGGCGCTGTAGTAGGGGAACTGCGCGCCGCGGAAGCGGCGGCCGGTGGAGTCCGGGAAGGCGTCGTCGCGGCCGACGACCGGAAAGCTGTCGCCGTCCTCCATGTGCGACATGAGGAACTTCGCGGACTTGTCGAACTCGTGGTTGCCGGCCGAGGCAAAGTCCAGGCCCATCGCGTTCAGCGCCTCGATGGTGGGTTCGTCGGCGAAGGTGGCGGCGTCGAACTCCCAGCCGGAGAAGAGGTCGCCGGGCGCGAAGAAGAGGGAGTTGCGGTGGCCGGAGCGCAGCCGCTCCAGGTGGGCCGCCATATAGGCCACGCCGCCGACGGTGTAGGTCTTCCCGCCCGCGCCGGTGATGATCGAGTGGGCACCGGGGGCGCCCTGCAGATAGCCGTGCAGATCGGTGATGTTGAGGAGCTGGACGTCGACGTATTCGTCGGCGGTGGCCGCGTCGCGGGCGTGGCCGGTGGCGTAGGCGTTGCTGCCGATGGCGCTCGCGGTGGCCAGGGCCCCCGCGGCGGTGAAGAAGGAGCGTCGTCCGATGTCGCGCACTGCGTCACTCTCCTGAGCGGGCCGTCCGTGAGGGGACGACGGGAGAGTCAGGCAAGCCGCTCGGGACGGCCGGTCACGGTGGTGCGTACCGGGCGTGAACGGGCGGGGGACAGTCGCCCCCGGGGCGTGTCCCGTTGATCATGCGGGTGCCCGGCACCGTGATCCACGGGACACGCCCTGGGGCGCGGTGTGTGCCCGCCGTCCGGCGGATCGGCCGTAGGGCTTACGGGCGTTCCGCCGGGCCGCCGGCCGCCGGGCCGGACCCGTGTCCCGGCTCCGCGCCGGCCGTGGCGAGCGGCGCGGGGCCGGCCGGGGCCGGGCTGTGCCCCAGCTCCTGGCCGCGGAGCAGGAACCACGCGGCCACCGCGGCGGACAGCAGGACCACCGCGCCCACTCCGGCCGCGACGTCGATCCCCGCCACGAAGGAGTCCTGTGCGGCCTTGAGCAGCGCCGCGCCCTGGTCGGCGGGGAGTTGGCCGGCCGTCTCGACGGCGCCGCCGAGCGATTCGCGGGCGGCTTCGGTGGCGGCCCCCGGGACCCCCGGCGGCGCGGCGAAGCCCCGGTAGATGCCGGTCACGATGGAGCCGAGCAGGGCGATGCCGAGCGCGGCGCCCAGTTCGTAGGCCGTCTCGGAGACCGCGGAGGCGGCGCCCGCCTCCTCCTTGGGGACGCTGCCGAGGATCACATCGGCGGTGACGGTGAAGGAGAAACCGGCGCCGACGCCGACGACGAAGAGGATGACGCAGAGCGCGGCGGTGCCGGTGTCGGCGTGCAGCGTGGTGCAGCCGACCAGGGAGAGCCCGACCACGGCGAGGCCGCCTGCCACCACGATCCGTACGGACAGCCGCCGGGCCACCCAGCCGGCCGCCAGACCGGCGCCCACCGCGCCGACCGCGGCCGGGAGTTCGACGAGCCCGGCGTTCAGCGGCGAGCGCAGCTGCACCATCTGGAGGAACTGGGAGAGAAAGAAGACCAGCCCGGACAGCCCGAGGATGGTCAGCAGATCGGCCAGGACCGCCCCGGAGAACCCCCGGTGGTGGAAGAGCTTCATGTTCAGCAGCGGCGAGGGGAGGGTGAGCTGCCGGCGGACGAACACGAACAGGGTGAGCAGCCCGATGACGGCGGCCAGCGCGATGTCCCAGCGGAAGCCGTGCACCGCCGCTTCCTTGATGGCGTAGACGACACCGACGATGCCCACCAGGGCCAGCAGGACGCTGGGGATGTCCCAGGGGCCGGGGTCCGGATTGCGGGACTCCGGGATGACCTTGGCGCCGACGGCCACCAGCAGCGCCATCACCGGCAGGTTGATCAGGAAGACCGAACCCCACCAGAAGTGCCCCAGCAGGAATCCGCCGAGGACGGGTCCGACGGCCATACCGGCGGAGGCCATGGCGCCCCAGATGCCGATCGCGAGACTGCGTTCCCTGGGGTCGTGGAAGAGGTTGCGGATCAGCGCCAGCGTGGACGGCATCAGCGTCGCACCGGCCACGCCCTGGAGCGCACGGGCCAGGATCATCATCTCGGGCGTGCTCGCGTACGCGGCGAGCACCGACATCGCGCCGAAGCCGACGGAGCCCAGCAGCAGCAGTTTCTTGCGGCCGATGCGGTCGCCGAGGCTGCCCATGGAGACCAGCAGTCCGGCGATCACGAAGGAGTAGATGTCACCGATCCACAGCAGCTGGGTCCCGGAGGGCTGGAGGTCCTCGCTGAGGAAGGGGGTGGCGAGGCCGAGGACGGTGGCGTCGACGCCGACCAGCAGGACGGCGAGGACGAGGACGGCGAGCGCGAGCCAGCGGCCCGGTCGGGGCTGATCGTCGACATGGGCCGAGCGCGCCGGTCCGGTGGCTATGGTCCCGGTCATTTTTCCATGCTCCGTCGGATGCCGCCGAGCAGCAGCTCGGCGATCGAATGGTGGAGGTCGTTGCGGGCGACCCGGCCTTCGTGCACGGCCCAGGCGCCGGCGCCGAGCAGCCCGTAGAAGGCCTCGGTGAGCCAGGCGGCGCCCAGGTCGATGCGGAAGTCGCCCTCTTCCTGGCCGCGCCGGAAGAGGGCGGCGAGGCGGGCGTCGAGTTCCTCCCAGCCGGCGTTGATCTCGCCGTCCTCGAAGAGCTGGTTCTCGGTGAAGAGAAACGCCAGGACGGCGGCGACGGGTTCGGCCGCGGCGATCAGCCGGCGCAGCGCGTCGGCGGCGTCCCCCTCGTCCAGCCGGGCCGCGTCCATCGCCTGCCCGAACTGGGCGATGCCGTGCTCCTCCAGCGCTCTGATCAGGGCGTCCCGCCCGGCGAAGTGCCGGTGCAGGGTCGCGCGGCTGATGCCCGCGGCGCGGGCGATCTCGTCCATCGGTGTCGAGGCCCGCCGCGTGAGCAGCGCGGCGGCTTCTTTCAGTACGTGTTCACGGTCCACGGCCATGAGACATACAATAACCGAATGAGACATCAGCGTCTCATCGAGGTGTCCCCACGCACACGACGGCGGCCCGCCCCCGGTCTCTCCCGGGTGCGGGCCGCCGTCGCAGATCGCTGCGGGCTAGGTCAGCTCGGTGGCCTTCTTGGCCGTCGCCCACTCCTGCTGCCGGACCAGATCGGCCCGTACCTCGGCGAGCTGGACCGCCACCGCGGAGGGCGCGGTGCCGCCGCGGCCGCTGCGCGAGGCGAGCGCGCCGGGGACGTTGAGGACGCCGCGGACCTCGGGGGTCAGATGCGGCGAGATCTTCGCGAACTGCTCGTCGGTGAGCTGGTCCAGCTCGATGCCGTGCGCCTCGCACTCCTTGACGCACTCGCCCGCGACCTCGTGCGCCACCCGGAACGGCACACCCTGCTTGACCAGCCACTCCGCGATGTCGGTGGCCAGCGAGAAGCCGGCCGGGGCCAGCTCCTCCATGCGCTCGCGGTTAACGGTCAGGGTGGCCATCATCCCGGTGAACGCCGGGAGCAGCACCTCCAGTTGGTCGCAGGAGTCGAAGACCGGCTCCTTGTCCTCCTGGAGGTCGCGGTTGTAGGCGAGCGGGAGGGCCTTGAGCGTGGCCAGCAGCCCGGTCAGGTTGCCGATGAGGCGCCCCGACTTGCCCCGCGCCAGTTCGGCGATGTCCGGGTTCTTCTTCTGCGGCATGATCGACGAGCCGGTCGAGAAGGCGTCGTGGAGCGTGACGAAGGAGAACTCCTTCGTGTTCCAGAGGATGACCTCCTCGGCGATCCGGGAGAGGTTGACCCCGATCATCGCCGTGATGAAGGCGAATTCCGCGACGAAGTCACGGGAGGCCGTGCCGTCGATGGAGTTGCCGGCCGAGCCGTGCTCGAAGCCGAGGTCAGCGGCGACCGCCTCCGGGTCCAGGCCGAGCGAGGAACCGGCCAGCGCGCCCGAGCCGTACGGGGAGACGGCGGTGCGGTCGTCCCACTGCCGCAGCCGCTCCGCGTCCCGGGACAGCGACTGCACATGCGCCAGCACATGGTGGGCGAAGAGCACCGGCTGGGCGTGCTGGAGGTGGGTACGGCCCGGCATCGCCACGTCCGGGTGGGTCTCGGCGAGGCCGGTCAGCGCCTCCTGGAGGTCGGCGATCAGCCCGCCGATGATCCGGGCGTGGTCCCGCAGATACATCCGGAAGAGCGTGGCGACCTGGTCGTTACGGGACCGGCCGGCCCGCAGCTTGCCGCCGAGGTCCGGGCCGAGCCGCTCCAGCAGCCCGCGCTCCAGTGCGGTGTGCACGTCCTCGTCGGCGACGGTGCCCGTGAACGAGCCGTCGGCGACATCCGCCGCCAGCTGGTCGAGTCCGGCGAGCATCCGGGTCAGCTCGTCCTCGGTGAGCAGGCCCGCCTTGTGCAGCACCCGGGCGTGCGCCCGTGAGCCCGCGATGTCGTACGGGGCCAGTCGCCAGTCGAAGTGGACGGACGCCGACAGCTGGGCCAGCGCCTCTGCCGGACCGTCGGCGAACCGGCCGCCCCAGAGCCGGACGTCACCGCTGTTGCTGCTCACTGCTGCTCCTCAAGGCTGCTGTGGTGTACGAACACCTCCCTGCCGCGAGGGCGGGGAGGCGGTCGTTTCACGAAGGTAACGAGACGGGCTCAGGCCAGGTCGCGCTTGGCCGCGATCTTGCTCGACATCCCGAAGAGCTCGATGAAGCCCTTGGAGAGCGACTGGTCGAAGGTGTCGCCGGTGTCGTACGTCGCGAGGTTGAAGTCGTACAGAGACTGGTCGGACTTCCGGCCGGTGACGACCGCACGGCCGCCGTGCAGGGTCATCCGGATGTCGCCGCTGACCTGCTGGTTGGCCTCGTTGATAAAGCCTTCCAGGGCCCGCTTGAGCGGCGAGAACCACAGGCCGTCGTAAACCAGCTCGCCCCAGCGCTGCTCGACCTGCCGCTTGTAGCGGGCCAGTTCGCGCTCGACGGTGACGTTCTCCAGCTCCTGGTGCGCGGTGATCAGCGCGATGGCGCCGGGCGCCTCGTACACCTCGCGGGACTTGATGCCCACCAGCCGGTCCTCGACCATGTCGATCCGGCCGATGCCCTGGGCGCCGGCCCGCTCGTTGAGCTGCTGGATGGCCTGCAGCACGGTGACGGGCTTGCCGTCGAGGGCGACCGGGACACCCTCCTTGAAGGTGATGACGACCTCGTCGGCCTCGCGCTGGACGGCCGGGTTCTCGGTGTACTCGTACACGTCCTCGATCGGCGCGTTCCAGATGTCCTCCAGGAAGCCGGTCTCCACGGCCCGCCCGAAGACGTTCTGGTCGATGGAGTACGGCGACTTCTTGGTGGTCGCGATCGGGAGGTTCTTCTCCTCGCAGAAGGCGATCGCCTTGTCCCGGGTCATCGCGTAGTCACGGACCGGGGCGATGCACTTCAGGTCGGGGGCGAGGGAGGAGATGCCGGCCTCGAAGCGGACCTGGTCGTTGCCCTTGCCGGTGCAGCCGTGGGCCACGGTGGTGGCGCCGTGCTTCTTGGCGGCGGCCACCAGGTGCTTGACGATGGTCGGCCGGGAGAGCGCCGAGACCAGCGGGTAGCGGTCCATGTACAGGGCGTTGGCCTTGATCGCCGGGAGGCAGTACTCGTCGGCGAACTCGTTCTTGGCGTCCGCGACCTCGGCCTCGACCGCACCGCAGTCGAGCGCACGCTTACGGATGACGTCCAGGTCCTCGCCGCCCTGGCCGACGTCCACGGCAACGGCGATGACCTCGGCGCCCGTCTCCTCGGCGATCCAGCCGATACAGACAGAGGTGTCCAGGCCGCCCGAGTAGGCGAGTACGACGCGCTCGGTCACGGGTTTCTCCTTACGGTGCATTCGCTGATGGGTATAAGTATGCACTCCACCGTATGTTTCGTCAACGCGTCGATGAATGCGCAGGTCAGCGGCGGGGCGGCGGCGTGGCGCGACGCCTCAGGAGCCCTCCTGGAGCACCTCGATCAGCACGTTCACATGACTCACGGACACCTCCTTGGTGGCCGTCAGCAGGGTCAGCGGCCCCTGCGCGGCCCGCTCCCGCAGCCCGTCCAGCGCCGGCCGGACCTCCTCCCGCGCCAGCTCCGCGCGATACCGCTCGGCGAACTCGGCGAACCGCGGTTCCTCGTGGTGGAACCAGCGCCGCAGCTCCGACGACGGCGCCACGTCCTTGCACCACTCGGTGAGCCGGGCGTCCTCCTTTGACAGCCCCCGCGGCCACAGCCGGTCGACCAGCACCCGCGCCCCGTCCGCCGGCTCCGGCGCCTCGTACACCCGGCGCACCCGGAGACCGTTCTTCGGCGACATTTCACCCATAAGACCATCGAACCATGACAGCCGGGGCCCCGCCGTGAGCCCGGGAGGGCGCCTGCGAGCACCCGCTTTGGATTCAGGGCCGGGGACAGGGTATTTTTCTTCTGCACGCCCCGGCCGGGAGTTCTCCGGCCGGCGCATGAGCACCGGGACGTGGCGCAGCTTGGTAGCGCACTTGACTGGGGGTCAAGGGGTCGCAGGTTCAAATCCTGTCGTCCCGACGGTGCAGTAAGGGCTTCGAGCCCAGGTCAGGGCCTTGTTCCCGCTTCGGCGGGGACAAGGCCCTTGATCGTTTTCTGTGGCAGGCCGGCTACTCGCGAGGCTCGGCGTAGTAGTCGGCCAGCATCTCCGACGGCCAGACGGGTTCGCGTACGTCGCCCTGCGGGCCCATCACGGTGAACCACGGCTTGATGTCCAGCACCGGTGTGCCGTCCACGGCATCCAGGGCTTCCACGTGGAGATCCAGGCCGTCCACCCGGACCAGACGGCACCGGGAGACGCCCAGCCAGTTCATCCGGCGCATGTTGCGGTGGGCGAAGCTGCCGCCCGCGGGCCAGTCGGGGTTGCCGCGGGGGTGCCGGGATTCGGGTGGCAGATCGGTGGGGTCGGTCAGATGGAAGCGGAAGACGACCTCCAGGTGGGAGAAGGCCTCCAGGCCGACGACCGACTCCTCGGTGAACTGCTCCGGGTCGATACGGATGACGGAGCGGGTGCCGCCCCAGTAGTCGTCCGTGGGCTCGATACGGCCCCCCACCACGTGGGCGACGGGCACGACCGTGAATTCCTCTGTCATGGGGCGGAACTCCTCGGGGAGGGAGCGGGAAGGGGATGGGCGGTCGGCCGGTAGGACGTATGTCCGTGCACGCCCCGGGGTCACGGAAGCGGCAGCCCCACCAGCATCACCGCGAACACCGGGGAGTCCGGGAACGGCTGGTCCTCGCCCACCTTCCGGTACCCCCAGGACTCGTACAGGGCCTGGACCTTGGGGTGCGTCACGTCCACCAGCAGCGCCGCGAGGTCCGCGTCCCCGGCGCCCATCAGCGCCCGGTGCAGCCGCTCGGACGTGCCCGTCTTCCGCCACCGCTCGCGCACCATCAGTTCCGAGAAGTGGAAGGTGCGGCTCTTCTCCGGCACAGGGTCCAGATGCTCACGCCACCATTCGCGGCCTTCGCGTCCGGGGGCTCCGTAGGCGAAGCCCACCACCTCGTTGTTGTCGTACGCGATCACGCAGGAGAACTCGGGGTGTCCGCCCCAGTGGTCGACGAACCAGGGAAAGCGCTGGTTGAACTCCTCCTCCATCTCCGCCTTGTAGACGTCGTCGTGCACGTCGAGCAGCGTCTGCCGGATCTCGGGCAGGTCGTCGTGGCTGTAGTGGCGCAGCTTCAGGGCGGAGGTCATCAGGTGTGGCTCCATTCTGATCGGTAGCGGTCCTGCCACTCGCGCGCGGTGTTGGCGTCCGGCGAAAGCATGATCAAATCGCGGTGGAATTCTCCGAGAAGGGAACGCATCCGGCCCGGCAGGGGGGTGCCGTCCATCAGCGCGAACACCTTCTCCGTGGTGCCGCACGCCTGGTCGATGTCACGCTGGTGCAGCTGCGCGTGTGCGAGCCGGAGCGTGGCCAGAGCGCGGTTCCGGCGGAACTGCTGCGGGATGGCCGCCAGGGCACGGTGTGACGCAGCCTCGGCCCCGGCAGCGTCACCGATGTGGTCCCGGACGATCGCCGTGATGGCCAGCAGTTCGGCACGGCCATAGAAGTCCATCCAAACCGGCCGAGGAACGCCCTCCGGGGCCTTGGCCAGAGCGTCTTCCGCGTACCCCAGTGACCGCAGGGCGCCTCGCCGGTCCTGGAGGTGGGACTGCCCGATGGCTGTTCGTGCATGAGCCAGCGAGGCGAACAGCGGGTCGCGCCGAGTGATGCGGGTCGCCAGGGCAGCCTGGGCCGCACTCACGGCTTGTGTGTGGTCCTGCTGTTGACCTGCGGCCATGGCGTGCAGATTCCATACATCCAGTTCCGCGATGGAGTCCTGTGCCATCCCGGACAGGTAGAGGGCGCGGTTCAGGTGCCCCATGGCCTGACGGGCGCTGTGTGCGTCCAGCAACGACCAGGCGGCTGCCGTCGTGTATTCGGCGGCCACGCTGAAGAGCCGCTGCCGGATGCGCTGGGACGCCGCCCGCTTCTGCAATTCCAGCGCTTCGGCGGCACCCGCCAAGGCGGCCCGCTCCAGGGCCTCGTGCCCGCCTTTGGCGGCGTCCAGGACGGTCAGGGCGTCCATGCCGCTACGGAGGCGGATCACGTCGGAGGTGCCGACCGCGTACGGCCGGGCCACGACCAGGGGCACGACGGCGGCCGTTGTTCCGGTGGCGGCGGTGAGGAAGTGCCTGCGACGCACGGGATCCTCCGTCCTGTGGGGGCTACGTCTGCCCGCCGGAGGAGCAAAGCCCAACTCCTCGGCACTACATTCGAATATTGCTTCCAAGGCTTCCCGCTGCCGAGGGTGCGGCCACCGCGTCTTTCCGGTCAGCCAGTGGCGCACGGTGCGGTCGCTGACGGTGCCCGCCCGGCCGAGCGACCGCAGGTAGTCGTTCACCGCCTCAGCCAACTCGGCCTGGGTTAAGCCCGCGTCTCCGAGGGCGTCGGCAAGACTCTCGTTCGCCTTCACGCCTGCACCGTATCCAGATCGCGCGCGCCGCCGTCCCGTACGGCGGCGAAATTTCCGGTCCGTCGTACGGCACGCGGCAGCGGAATTTCCGTACGACATATGACAGCCCGTCGTTGGATGCGTACAGGGCGTCGCCGGCCGGGACGGTCGGCGGCCCTAAGGAGAGAAGCCCGCCGTCACCCTCGGCTTCAGGGAAGCGGGCCGCACCTCATAACCCACCACCGACGAGGTCCTGATGACCATGACCGCATCCCGCCCCACCGGACACCCCGGATACAGCGAAACGCTGCCGCGCAGACCCGAGAGCGTGGCCACCGCCCGCCGCCTGGTGCGGACCGCGCTGGCGGCCTGGGGCATGGAGGAACTGGCCGGCGACGGTGCCTTGGTGGTCTCCGAGTTGGTGACCAACGCCGTGCAGCACGCGCGGAGCGAGGCGATCCGACTGGTCGTCAGCCGGCCCGGTCCGGCGACGGTGCGGATCGGGGTGGTGGACAAGTCCAAGGCCCCTCCCCGACCCCGCCGGAAAGGGAGTGAGGGCGTCAGTGGGCGCGGCCTCGTGCTCGTGACGGCGCTGTCGGATGACTGGGGCACTGACCCGCTCCCGTGGGGCAAGCGGGTCTGGAGCGAACTGCGCAGGAAGGACGGCCGGTGAACGGCACGAGGAAGCCCTGGGTCGGTGATCTGGTCCACGACGAGGATGCCGACCGGACCGGCATCGTCAGCGATGTGCGCGACGGCGTCTACGTACTGCGGCCGGACAACGGGCCGGGCGAATGGCTCTGCCACGCCCCAGGCCGACTGACAGTGATGGTTCCTCGTGAAGAACGGCGCGACGGCTGAGCGCGGCGCCGTGCCGCCCCGGCGAGGAAGGACCCGCGCGGGGCGGCCGGGCTCGCGGCCGGCCTCGTGACCGTGGGCTACGGCACCGGCGGCACCGGCCCCGACAGATCGCGCTGGTCCGACACGTCACGCCGGTCCGACAGGTCCCGCTGGTGCGGAATCACGATCTCTTCCGGCTTCTGAAGCGCCACGGTGCGTGCCGGGGAGGGAATCCGGATGCCCTCGTCCCGGTAGCGCCGGTGGAGGCGCTTGATGAACTCGTGCTTGATCCGGTACTGGTCGCTGAACTCGCCGACGCCCAGGATCACCGTGAAGCCGATCCGGGAGTCGGCGAAGGTGTGGAAGCGGACGGCCGGTTCGTGGTCGGGGTCGCCGCCGTCGACGTCCTTCATCACGTCCCCGATGACCTCGGTGGTGACGCGCTCGACATGGTCGAGGTCGCTGTCGTAGGCAACGCCCACCTGCACCAGGATCGTCAACTTCTGTTCCGGGCGGGTGAAGTTGGTCATGTTGGTGCCCGCCAGCTGGGTGTTGGGGATGATCACCAGGTTGTTGGAGAGCTGACGCACCACGGTGTTACGCCAGTTGACGTCCACGACATAGCCCTCCTCGCCGCTGCTGAGCCGGATGTAGTCACCGGGCTGCACGGTCTTCGAGGCGAGGATGTGCACGCCCGCGAAGAGGTTGGCCAGGGTGTCCTGCAGCGCCAGGGCGACGGCGAGGCCGCCCACGCCCAGCGCGGTCAGGAGCGGGGCGATGGAGATACCCAGGGTCTGCAGGACCACCAGGAAGCCCATCGCCAGCACGATGATGCGGGTGATGTTGGCGAAGATGGTGGCCGAGCCGGCGACGCCGGACCGGGACTGTGCCAGGGACCGCACCACATTGGTGATCACCCGGGCCGCGGTGAGCGTGCCGACCAGGATGAGCAGCACCATCAGCGACCGGTTGACGGTGCGTCCGACCGTCTCCGTCAGCGGCAGCGCCGCGGCCGCCGCCGCCAGGCCGCCGGTGACCGCCGCCCAGGGCACCACCGCCCGCAGCACGTCCACGAGGATGTCGTCCCCGCTCCACCGGGTTTTGAGGGCGTGTTTGCCCAGCCATCGCAGGGCCACCCGCATCAACAGGCCGGCCACGATGCCGGCGGCGAGTGCGGCACCGGCGACGATCAGGTCGTGGAGTGTCACCGCGCGGTTCACCGGCCGGCTCCTCCCGCAACCGGAAGGAGCGGACGTGCTATGTGCCGGATGTGATGTCTCGTCACCATGCCACCTGCTTGTCTCTAGGGCTGTGAAGGCGCCGGGACATCCGTGGACGTCCCGGCGCGAACTGCCATCCTGCCGTATGCGGTTCGGCAGGGAGAGAGTGGCTCGGGTGGATGCTCCGCACCACCGCCGCCCGGGGCGCGGCGCGGCGCTCCGGGGCGGAACGGGATGCCCCGGGGAGCGCGTGGGGAGCGGTCAGTGCGCCTTCTGCGCCAGCCGCAGCAGATGGTCGGCGAGCGCCTGGCCGCCCGCCGGGTCACGGCTGATCAGCATCAGGGTGTCGTCGCCGGCGATGGTGCCGAGGATGTCGTGGAGTTCGGCCTGGTCGATGGCGGAGGCCAGGAACTGGGCGGCGCCCGGCGGGGTGCGCAGGACCACGAGGTTGGCGGAGGCCTCGGCGGAGATGAGGAGTTCGCCGGAGAGGCGGCGCATCCGCTCCTCCTTGGCGGACTCGCCCAGCGGCGCCCGCGGCTTGCGGTCGCCGCCCTCGCTGGGCACCGCGTAGATGAGCTCACCACCGGTGTTGCGGATCTTCACCGCGCCCAGTTCGTCCAGATCGCGGGAGAGCGTCGCCTGGGTGACGGACAGTCCGTCGTCGGCGAGCAGCTTGGCGAGCTGGCTCTGGGAGCGGACCGGCAGCCGGTTGAGGATGTCCACGATCCGGCGGTGGCGGGCGGTGCGGGTCTGCGGTACGGCCTGGCCGCCGTTCTGCAGCTCGTTGTCCTGCGGCTCGGTCATCGTTGTCGTCAGTCTCCGGCTCGTCGTTCCCCGTCGGCCCCTTGGCGGGCCGTGGTGAGGACGCCGGGCAGCTTCCGGAGGAACTCCTCCGCTTCCTCGTCGGTGAGGATCAGCGGCGGGGCGAGCCGGATGACGTCCGGCGCGACCGCGTTCACCAGGAGGCCCGCGTCCTGAGCCGCCTGCTGCACCTGCGGCGCGAGCGACTCCGTCAAGACGATACCCAGGAGCAGCCCCGCACCGCGGACCTGATCGACCAAGGGGTGCCCCAGGGCCTCGGTCCCGGCGCGCAGCCGTTCGCCGACGCGCTTGACGTTGTCCAGGATGCCGTCCGCCTCGATGGTGTCCAGTACGGCGAGGGCGGCGGCGCAGACGACCGGGTTGCCGCTGAACGTCGAGCCGTGCGAACCGGGCGTGAGCAGGTCGGCGGCCGGGCCGAAGGCCAGCGTCGCGCCGATCGGCAGTCCGCCGCCGAGGCCCTTGGCGAGGGTGACGAGGTCCGCCTCGACGCCCTGGGCGGTGGATTCCAGCCACTGTCCGGTCCGGCCGATGCCGGTCTGGATCTCGTCGAGGACGAGCAGGGTGCCGGTGGCCGCGGTGATCTCGCGGGCCGCCTGAAGGTAGCCGGGCGGCGGGACGATGACGCCGTTCTCGCCCTGGACGGGCTCCAGGATGACGAAGGCGGTGTCGGTGGTGACGGCGGCGCGCAGGGCGTCCGCGTCCCCGTACGGGACGTAGTCGACGTCGCCGGGCAGCGGGGCGAACGGGGCCTGCTTGGCGGGCTGCCCGGTGAGTGCGAGGGCGCCCATGGTGCGGCCGTGGAAGCCGCCCGCGGTGGAGACCATGTGGGTGCGCCCGGTCAGCCGGCCGATCTTGAAGGCGGCCTCGTTGGCCTCGGCGCCGGAGTTGGAGAAGTAGACCCGGCCGGGGCGTCCGGCCAGCGCGAGCAGCCGCTCGGCGAGGGTCACGGTGGGCTCGGCGACGAAGAAGTTGGAGACATGGCCGAGGGTGGCGACCTGGTCGGAGACCGCGCGGACGACCGCGGGGTGGGCGTGCCCGAGGGAGTTGACCGCGATGCCGCCGAGGAAGTCGAGGTACGCGTTGCCGTCGGCGTCCCAGACGGTTGCGCCCTCTCCGCGGACCAGCGGGACGCGCGGGGTGCCGAAGTTGGCCATCATGGCGCCCTGCCAACGGCCGGTGAGGCCCGCGTTGGTCGCCGGTCCGTGGGTGTGTGCCACGTCGGTCATGTCGCCCCCTCGATGGTGTTCGCGTCCGGCACGACCATGGTGCCGATGCCTTCGTCGGTGAAGATCTCCAGCAGGATCGAGTGCTGGACCCGCCCGTCGATGACCCGGGCGGTGTGCACGCCGTTGCGCACGGCGTGCAGACAGCCCCGCATCTTGGGGACCATGCCGCTGGCCAGGTCGGGCAGCAGCTTCTCCAGTTCGGTGGCGGTGAGGCGGGAGATCACCTCGTCGCTGTTCGGCCAGTCCTCGTAGAGGCCCTCGACGTCGGTGAGCACCATCAGCGTCTCGGCACCGAGCGCGGCGGCCAGGGCGGCCGCTGCGGTGTCGGCGTTGACGTTGAAGACCGCCGAGGCGTCCTCCTCGTCGCTGCTGCGGGCGATGGAGGAGATGACCGGGATCCGGCCGTCCTCCAGGAGCGCCTGGACCGCGCCGGGGTCGATGGCGGTGATCTCGCCGACCCGGCCGATGTCCACCTGCTCGCCGTCGATCTGCGCGTAGTGCTTGGTCGCGGCCATCAGGTGGGCGTCCTCGCCGGTCATGCCGACGGCGAGCGGGCCGTGCTCGTTGAGCAGTCCGACAAGTTCGCGCTGCACCTGGCCGGCCAGCACCATCCGTACGACGTTCATCGCCTCGGGCGTGGTGACCCGCAGACCGCCCTTGAACTCCGACTCCAGCCCGAGCAGGTCCAGTTGGGCGCTGATCTGCGGGCCGCCGCCGTGCACGACGACGGGGCGCAGTCCGGCGTGCCGCAGGAAGACCACGTCCTGGGCGAAGGCGCGCTTGAGCTCCTCGTCGACCATGGCGTTGCCGCCGAACTTGATGACGACGGTCTTGCCGTGGTGACGGGTGAGCCAGGGCAGCGCCTCGATGAGCGTGCGGGCCTTGGGGAGTGCGGTGTGCTTGCGTGCGTTCATGAGGAGTACGCGCTGTTCTCGTGGACGTAGTCGGCGGTGAGGTCGTTGGCCCAGATGACCGCGGACTCGGTGCCGGCGGCGAGGTCGGCGGTGATGCGGACCTCCCGGTAGCGCATGTCGACCAGCTCGCGGTCCTCGCCGACGGCGCCGTTCTTGCAGACCCAGACGCCGTTGATGGCGACGTTCAGCTGGTCGGGTTCGAAGACGGCGGAGGTGGTGCCGATGGCGGAGAGCACCCGGCCCCAGTTGGGGTCCTCGCCGTGGATGGCGCACTTGAGGAGGTTGTTCCGGGCGATGGAGCGCCCGACCTCGACGGCGTCGTCCTCGCTGGCCGCGCCCACGACCTCGATCCTGATGTCCTTGCTGGCGCCCTCGGCGTCGCCGATGAGCTGGCGGGCGAGGTCGTCGCAGACGGCGCGCACCGCCTCGGCGAAGTCAGCGGCGGCCGGTACGACGCCGGAGGCGCCGGAGGCCAGCAGCAGCACCGTGTCGTTGGTCGACATACAGCCGTCGGAGTCGACCCGGTCGAAGGTGGTGCGGGTCGCGGCCCGCAGCGCCGTGTCGAGGCCGGCGGAGGGCACATCGGCGTCGGTGGTCAGCACGACGAGCATGGTGGCCAGGCCGGGGGCCAGCATGCCGGCGCCCTTGGCCATACCGCCGACCGTCCAGCCGTCCCGGGTGACGACGGCGGTCTTGTGCACGCTGTCGGTGGTCTTGATGGCGATGGCGGCCTTCTCGCCGCCGTGCGGGCTGAGTTGGGCGACGGCCTTGTCGACGCCGGGCAGCAGCTTGTCCATCGGCAGCGGCACGCCGATCAGGCCGGTCGAGCACACGGCGATCATGCCCGCGTTGTGCCCGCCGGTCTCGTCGTACCCCGCGGTGTTCAGCGAGGCGGCGACCTTCTCCGCGGTGGCGTGGGTGTCCTGGAAGCCCTTCGGCCCCGTACAGGCGTTGGCGCCGCCGGAGTTGAGGACGACGGCGGACAGCTCGCCGCTCTTGAGCACCTGTTCCGACCAGAGCACCGGCGCCGCCTTGACGCGGTTGGCGGTGAAGACGCCGGCGGCGGCGCTCCGGGGACCGGTGTTCACCACGAGGGCGAGGTCCGGGCTGCCGCCCTCCTTGATCCCGGCGGCGATGCCCGCCGCCGTGAATCCCTGTGCTGCCGTCACGCTCACTGCTCGTCCTCCGTCGCTTCTCCGGCCCCGCCGGTCCTGCCGTGCCGTCCTGTACCGGTCCGGGTCACGGCGCGACCCCGGTCGTCGGGAGCCCCGTCCCCTCGGGCAGGCCCAGGGCGATGTTCATGCTCTGCACCGCGCCGCCCGCGGTGCCCTTGGTGAGGTTGTCGATGGCGCTGATCGCGATGATCCGGCCGGCCGCCTCGTCGAGGGTCACCTGGATCTGGGCGGTGTTGGAGCCGTACACGGCGGCGGTCGACGGCCACCGGCCCTCGGGCAGCAGCTGTACGAACGGCTCGTCGGCCAGCGCCTTCTCGTAGGCGGCCCGTACGGCGGCGGCGTCCACACCGGGCTTCGCCTTCGCCGAGCAGGTGGCGAGGATGCCGCGGGACATGGGGGCCAGGGTCGGCGTGAAGGAGACCCCGACGCGCTCGCCGGCCACCGCGCTGAGGTTCTGGATCATCTCGGGGGTGTGCCGGTGGCCGCCGCCGACGCCGTACGGACTCATCGAGCCCATGACCTCGGAGCCCAGCAGATGCGGCTTGAGGGCCTTGCCCGCGCCGGAGGTGCCGGTGGCCGCGACGATCACCGCCTCGGGCTCGGCGAGCCGGTCCGCGTAGGCGGGGAACAGGGCGAGCGAGACGGCGGTGGGGTAGCAGCCCGGGACCGCGATGCGCCGGGTCCCCTGGAGCGCGGCGCGGTTCCCGGGCAGCTCCGGGAGGCCGTACGGCCAGGTGCCCGCGTGGTCCGAGCCGTAGAACGCCTCCCAGTCGGTGGCGTCGCTCAGCCGGAAGTCGGCGCCGCAGTCCACGACGAGCACGTCCGGGCCCAGCTCCTCGGCGACCGCGGCGGACTGGCCGTGCGGCAGTGCGAGGAAGACGACGTCGTGCCCGGCCACGACCTCGGCGGAGGTCGGCTGGAGTTCCCGGTCGGCGAGCGGCGTCAGATGCGGCTGGAGCGCTCCCAGGCGCTGCCCGGCGTTGGAGTGCCCGGTCAGTGCGCCGATCTCCACCTCCGGGTGCCCCAGAAGCAGGCGCAGCACTTCACCCCCGGCGTACCCGCTCGCACCGGCCACTGCTGCTCGTACCGTCATGGACCCTCCTTCTCGATGGCATGACTATACGGATTCCAGCAGTTTTATGCAATGGCCGGAGGCTCCGCCGGCGGCGGCCTCCGGACACGGCACGACCGCCGCCCCGGCTCCGGGGCGGCGGGGCCGTACACGCGCCTCAGGCGTGCTGCGGCACCTCGTCCTTCAGTGACGCCCTGATCTGTTCCCGCAGCTCCGCGCTGTCGGTGTGGCCGTGGACGGATACCGCGTGCTCGATGGCGGCGCGGACCACTTCCTCCTCCTCGCCGGCGATGACGAGGGTGCAGTGCATCTCGCTCGGGTGGTCCCGGCAGTCGACCTTCTTCCGCATGACGCACCTCCTCCCCTCCAGTGTCGGCCGGGCGCCGCCACCGGCCGTATACGGCGAATCCCGTATGGCGTGCGGGACCGCCGGACTGCTGCGATGAGAGAGGACCAGGAGGTGAGAGCCATGGCGCCAGCCGCCGACGTCTCCTCGGGCGCGGCCCCGGACCGGGACCGGGTGCAGGCGTTCATGGAGCAAGTGATCGCCGACGGCGGTGCCGCGGTGGCCGGTCTGTGCACCTCGCTCGGCGACCGGCTCGGTCTGTACAGGGCCATGGCCGGTGCCGGTCCGCTCACCTCCGCACAGCTCGCCGCCCGCACCGGACTGGTCGAGCGCTATGTCCGGGAGTGGCTCGCCGCCCAGGTCGCCGGCGAGTACGTCACCTACGCCCCCGGCACCGACACCTACCTGCTGCCCGCCGAGCACGCCGCGGTCCTGGCGAACCCCGAACTCCCCACCTACGCCGCGGGCTTCTTCACCGCCATGCAGGCGCTCTACGCCACCGAGGACGCCCTGATGGACGCCTTTCGCACCGGCGAGGGCGTCGGCTGGGAGGAGCACGGCCCGGCGCTGTTCGCCGGCACCGCGAAGTTCTTCCGCCCCGGCTACGCGGCCTCCCTGGTCCCCGAGTGGCTGGCCGCGCTGGACGGCGTGCCGGAGAAGCTGGAGCGGGGCGCGCGGGTCGCGGACATCGGCTGCGGATACGGCTACTCCACGACGCTGATGGCGCAGGCCTTCCCGCGGTCGCACTTCCACGGCTTCGACTTCCACCGCCCGTCCATCGAGGCGGCCCGCGGCATCGCGGAGGACGAGGGGCTGAGCGACCGGGTCAGCTTCGAGGTCGCCACCGCCCAGGACTTCCCGGGCGGGGACTTCGACCTGATCACCTTCTTCGACTGTCTGCACGACACCGGCGACCCGGGCGGTGCGCTGCACCACGCCGAAGAGGCGCTGGCCGACGGCGGGGTCTGCATGGTCGTCGAGCCGAACGCCTCGGAGCACGCCGAGGAGAACGCCAACCCCGTCGGCCGGGCGCTGACCGCCGCCTCGGTCGCCGTCTGCCTGCCGTCCGCGCTCGCCCAGCACGGTCCGCAGGCCCTGGGAAACCACGCGGGTGAGGAGGCGATGCGGGAGATCGCCGACGAGGCCGGACTGCACCACTGGCGACTCGCCGCCGAGAGCCCCGTCAACCGCGTCTATGCCGTCGGGCGCTAGCCGCCTGACGCGCCCGGCCGGTCTTCCCCCGGCCGGCCGGGTGGGGCCCGTTTGACGGGCCCCGGCCCCCTCGGCACGCTGGACGTATGAGCGCGGCCGCGGAGGCCGGCCTGCGACGGATTCTCGCCGTCGTGGACCTTCTGATCGATGCCGTCGACGAGGAGACCCTGGTTCCGGCACTGCTTCCGCTGCTGCTCGGCGCCGTTCCCGGGGACAGCATCATCTGGTCCCCCCGCGCCGGCTCCGCCGACCAGCCGCTCACCCTGCCCGCCGGTCTGCTGACCCCGGAGATCCGGGACGCCTTCGCCCGGGAGTCGGGCACGGACTCCCTCGTCACCCACACCACCCTCGGGTCCGGCACCCCGATGCGGCGCTCCACGCTCCAGACCCCCGCCGAGTTCCACGCGCTCGCCGTCTACTCCGATGTCTACCGGCCGTTCGGCGCCGAACAGCAGCTCGCGATGTCGTTCCCCGCGGGCTACGCCGCCGGCCGGCCGCGGAAGGTCTGTGTGGCGATCAGCCGCAGCAGCAGCGACTTCTCCGACGACGACGTGGCGGCCGCCGCCCTGCTCCGCACCCGGCTCAGCCATGTGCTCCACCGGCTCGCCCCGCCGCCGTCCGCGCCCGCCCCCGTCACCCACCGCGAATCGGCCGTACTCGCCCTGCTCGCCCGGGGCCTGACGAACCAGCAGATCGCCCACCGGCTGGCGATCAGCCCGCGCACCGTGGACAAGCACCTGGAGCACGCCTACGCCAAGCTGCGGGTGAGCGGCCGGGTCGAGGCGGCGAACGCCTGGCTGACGCGCGGCGGGACGACGGCGGTGCCGCTCGGCTCGTAGGGCGGCCCCACGGGCCGACGGCCGGGGCTGCGTCCGCACCGGCCCGTGCCGCCCCGGCCGATGAGTTCCGGCACCCGGCGGGGTCCACCCCTACGGACAGGGATTCCCGGCGCCCCGGCGCCGTCCGACGGAAGGACCCCTCATGACCACCGATATCGCGCGCACGACGGACGAGGCACAGATCCGGGAGCTGCTGGCCGACCGGGCCGCGGCGACGAAGGAGCGGGACGCCCGCCGGTTCCTGGCGTCCTGCGCACCGGACGTGGTGGAGTTCAGCCTCGCTCCCCCGCTGCAGTACAAGGGGCCCGAGGCGCTGGACCGGCAGGCCGTCGAGGCCTGGTACGCGACCTGGGCGGGACCGGTCGAGGTGACGCTGACCGAGCTGGAGATCACGGCCGGCGGCGATGTCGCCTTCGGCCACAGCATCAACCGGATGCGCGGCACGAAGACCGGCGGTTTCGAGGTGGAGCTGTGGTACCGGTCCACCGTCGGCCTCCGCAGGACCGACGGCACCTGGAAGATCACCCACACCCATGACTCGGTGCCGTTCCTGATGGACGGGTCGGGGCTGGCGGCCCTGGACCTCAAACCGTAGGGAGGGCCCCCTGCCGTGCCCGGCCGGCACCGTCAGCGGGGCAGCGCGTGCCGCCGGTAGGTGACCAGGTTGCGGCGGACGTGGGTGACCTCGACGGTCAGCCGGCGCTCCAGGCCGATGGGGAAGTGCGCCGTGCAGTGCACCTCGTCGTTGCGCACCGGCCGCAGATCGCCGGAGCAGTGCACCGCGTCGGGCCCGTTGCGGAACGGCAGGGTGAGCTGGCCGCTGAGGGTCCGGGCGATCTCGGTGCGCAGCACGGTGTGGGTGCCGCCGTCGACCTCGCTGGTGGCTTCGCGGTCACGCAGCCGGACGGCGGCGAGCGCGAGCACACCCGCCGCGACCAGGGCCGTGAGGAGGCCGAGGACGAGGGCGCGGTGACGGGGCGGAGGTGCGCTCACGGCCGTCAGCTCCGGTCGCCGCGGGCGCGCCGGCGGCGGACCAGGGCACCTCCGCCGGCCGCGGCCAGCAGCACCACTCCGCCGAGCGCGGTGGCCGCCCGTCCGGAGCCCGCCGCGCCGCCGAGACCGGTGTCCGCGCCGCCCTGCGGAACGACCCCCTCGGTCTCGTCGCCGTCACCGGAGACGACCATGGTGCCGGTGAGGGTCTTGCGGCCGCCGTGGTCCTTGCCGCGCTCCCCGCCGTCGGTGTCGCCGTGCTCCGTGCCGTCTGCCTCGCCGTGTTCCCCGGTGCCGGACCGGTCCGTCTCCAGGGCGCTCTGCCGGGCTCCGGACGTGCCGCCACAGACGACGGTGACCCGGTACGAGCCGGGCGCGGTGCCCTCCGGCACGATCGCGCTGCCGCCCAGCCGTTCGCTCCCGGAGGACAGCTGCACCGCGGGGATGTCCGCCCCTTCGAAGGTGGCCTCCGCGGAATCGCCCGCGCAGCTGCCGCCGTCGTGGACGGAGAAGGCGCCGCCAGGTGCCACCGGGTCGGGCTCGACGACCACCGCGTGGGAGCCGTCCACGGCGGGGGCGGCCCCGGTGACGGCGTCGGTCACCTTCCCGGTGGCCTCGGTGGCGGCGTCCGCACCGTCGCCGTCGCCGAAGAGCAGCACCGACACCGCCAGCGCGCCGGCCGCCAGGGCGTACAGAGGAATGTGGCGTATATGCATAGACACGAGAGAAGCGCCCGGCCCGGCGGTGCGCACCTCGATGGTGTCCGCCGCCCGGGTCCAACTGCCCCGCCAGATGCCCGCCTTCCCGGTCTTTCCGCAGGTCACACGGGTGCATACGCCCCGGACGGCGGAACCTGCCGGCTGGGCTTTCCGGGTGGTGCCCCGGGCGGCCGGTCAGGCCTCCAGCAGCAGGTCCCAGGTCCCGGACCGGCCGGTGAGGGTGACCACCGAGAGCGGCTGGACATCGATCCGCCAGTACGCGTGCGGCGGCGCCTGGAGCACATAGACCAGGGCGGCGCGGACGACGGCGGGTTCGGCGACCGCCAGCAGCCCGGCGGCGTCCTGAGCCGGCCGGGTGTCCAGCCAGCGGCCGATCCGGGTGATGAACTCCAGCAGGGATTCCCCGCCGTGCGGTGCGGAGCGCGGATCGGCCAGCCAGGCTTCCACGGCGGCGGGTTCGGCGGCGGTCACCTCGCCCAGCGTGCGGCCGCGCCAGCGCCCCATGTCGCAGTCGCGCAGCGCCGGCTGGGCGAGCGGGCGCAGGCCGAGGGCCTCGCCGGTCTGCCGGCAGCGGGCGGACGGCGAGCAGTAGCGGAGTTCGGCGGCGGCGAGTTGGCACAGGAAGGGGGCCGCCCGCTCCGCCTCGTGCCATCCCGCGGCATCGAGTGGACGGTCGTCGTCGAACCGGGTCTCGAGCAGCGAGGAGTTACGGGCCGCGGCGAGCAGCTTGAGTCGAACGCTCATGCGCCGATGGTAAGAGCAGCCGCCGCCCGCGCGGTCCGCGTTGATCAGATCCCGACAGGCCCCGGATCGCCCAGGCCGAGGGTCATCCACTCCTGCGGGGACACCAGGGCCCGGAAGCCGACCTTTTCGTACACCCCGTGGGCGTCCCTGGTGGAGAGCGTCAGCCGGCTCAGCCCGCAGGGCGCCAGATGGTCGGCGACGGCCTCGATCAGCGCCGTGCCCAGGCCTTTGCCGCGGTCGTCGCGGCAGATGTAGACGTCGCAGAGCCAGGCAAACGTGGCGTGGTCGGTGACCACCCGGGCATAACCGGCCTGGCGCCCCGAACCGGAGGCGTACAGCCCGAAGTTGAGCGAGCCCGCGACGGCGCGGTCATGGAGGTCCCGGGGGCGGTCCACGGCCCAGTAGGCGTCGGTGGCGAGCCAGTGGTGGACCAGGTCGGCGTCCAGGCGGGCCGGGTCCGTGGAGATCTCGTAGCCGTCGAGGGCGTGTTCCGTCATGCCGGGAGGTTCGCAGAGGGGCGGGGGTGGCGTCGAACCGGAATCCGGGGCGGCCGCGGAGAGGCCCGGCGGCCGGGGCGGCTCGGCGGCCCGGCAGGGGGCAGTCAGGCCGCGCCCCCGCCTCGCCGCCTCGGCCCGCTGCCCCGCGCCGCCCCCTCCCCGCCCTCAGCGCACCGGCACGCCCAGCTCCTCGCACGCCGCCCGGAGCCGGCGCACGCCCTCGGTGATCTCCCCGGTGCCGGACGCCGACGCGAAGCTCAGCCGCAGGTAGGCGGCCGGCGGCTCGGCGGCGAAGTACGGGCGGCCGGCCGCGACCGCGACGCCCGCGCGCAGCGCCGCCCCCGTCAGCGCCGCCTCGTCGGTGCCGTCCGGCAGCCGCAGCCAGAGGTGGTAGCCGCCGGGCGGGATGTAGCGGCCGCCGGGCGCGGGGTCCTGGCCGTACGCCGACCCGTGCCCCGGCTCCGGACCGGCGAGCGCGGGCAGCTCGCGGTGCAGCGCGGCGGTCAGGGCGTTCCGACGGGCGGTCAACTCCCCCGCGATCAGCCGCAGATGGCGGGGCCAGGCGGGCGAGCCGACGAGTTCCAGGGCGGCTTCCTGGAGCGGCCGGGGCACGAAGAAGCTGTCCACGACCTGGATGGCGCGAAGCCGGTCGAGCACCGGTCCGCGGGCCGCCAGGGCGCCCACCCGCAGATTGGCCGAGGTCGCCTTGGTCAGCGAGCGGACATGGACGACCGTGCCGTCCCGGTCGTCCGCGATCAGGGTCGGCGGGAGCGTGGGGGCGTCGCCGTGGACCAGCAGCCGCGCGAAGTCGTCCTCGATCACGAAGGCGCCCGCCGCCCGCGCCACCCGCAGCACCTCGCGCCGCCGCTCCGCGGCGAGCACCGCGCCGGTCGGGTTCTGGAACAGCGGCTGGCAGACGAAGAGCCGGGCGCCGCTGGCGCGGAAGGCGTCGGCGAGCAGATCCGTACGGACCCCGCCGGTGTCGAGCGGTACGGGCACCGGCCGCAGCCCGGAGGCGCGGGCCACCGCCAGCATGCCCGGGTAGGTCGGCGACTCGACGAGCACCGGGGCGCCCGGCGCGGCGAGGGCCCGCAGTGCGGCGGTCAGCGCGCTCTGGCCGCCGGCGGTGACCAGCACGTCGCTGGCGGCGAGCGGGCCGCCGGCCCCGGCGATCTCCCGGGCGAACCAGGCCCGCAGCTCCGGGACCCCTTCGACCGGGGGCCGCCCCCAGGCACCCGGCCGGCGTCCGGCGCGCGCCAGGGCGGCAGCCAGGGCACGCTCCGGCTGCAGGTCGGAGTGCAGATAACCGCCGTTGAGCTCGATGACACCGGGGCCCGGGACGCTCAGCGTGGCCACCACGCCCGAGGCGTCGACGCTGCGCGGCACCTGGTCGCCGCCCGGCTCCGCGCTCAGCGTGATCTCCTGCCAGGAGGTGTCGACCGGCCGGGGCGCCTCGCGGCGCGGCTCGGCCCGGAAGGCCCCGGCGCCCGGCCGGGTGGTGACCAGGCCCTCCGCCGCCAGCTCGGCGAGCGCCCGGGACACGGTCACCGGGCTCACCCGGTACCGCTCCACCAGTGCACGACTCGACGGCAGCTTCTCTCCAGGAGAGTAGCGATTCAGCTCACTTCGCAGAATCGCCGCCAGCTCCGCCCCACTGCTACGCTCTTGCATGAGAGACAACGATAGCGCTACCGCAACCGCCACGATAGCGGTCCGCACCCCGGCCACCGCCGGCCCGGACACCCCGGCAGCGGACACCCCGACGGCGGACACCCCGACGGGGGGAGCCCCCGCTGCCGCCGCCCCCACCGCCCGCGGCACCCTCGTCGGCCGTGGCGCCCTGCTCGCCGCCCTCGGCGTGGCCTCCTTCTCGCTCACGTTCCCCGGGACCGCCTGGGCGCTGGAAGGCATGGGCCCCTGGACCGTGGTGATGCTGCGCAGCGTGCTCGCCGCCGTACTGGCCGTCGGCGCGCTCACGGTGCTGCGGGTGCGCCTCCCCGAGCGGCGCCACTGGCTGGGCCTCGCGGTGGTCGCGGGCGGTGTCGTCCTGGGCTTCCCGCTGCTCACCACCCTCGCCCTGCAGACCTCCACCACCTCGCACGCGGCCGTCGTCGTCGGCCTGCTGCCGCTGACCACGGCCGCCTGCTCGGCCCTACGGACCGGGGTGCGGCCGTCCCGTACCTTCTGGGGCGCCTCGCTGGTCGGCGCCGCCGTCGTCATCGGCTTCGCGGTGCAGCAGAGCGGCGGGGCGCCGGGCCGCGGCGATCTGCTGCTGTTCGCGGCGCTGCTGGTGTGCGCGGCCGGCTACACCGAGGGCGGCCGGCTGGCCCGCCACATGCCGGGCTGGCAGGTGATCGGCTGGGCGCTGGTGCTGGCGCTGCCGGTGACGGTGGCGGGCGCCGCGGTGGCGCTGTCCAGCGAGCCGCTGCAGCTCACGGTGCACTCGGTCAGCGGACTGCTGTGGCTGGCGTTCGGTTCGCAGTTCCTCGGACTGGTCGTCTGGTACCGCGGAATGGCCGCCATCGGCATTCACAAGGCGAGCCAGCTTCAGCTGGCCCAGCCGCTGCTGACCCTGGTCTGGTCCGTGCTGCTGCTGGGCGAGCGGCTGCCGCCGGCCGCTCCGGTGGCGGCGCTGGCGGTCCTGGGGTGCATCGTGGTGACCCAGCGGGCCCGTGGCTGACCACCCCCCGAAAGGGACGAGTCATCTCCTACCGGGTGCAGCCGCCCCGTACGGACGTAAACTTGCCGCGAAGGCAGATACCGCTGCCCGGGCTGCTGCAGGCCCGTAAACCGTTGAAACCGTTGGCCGTTCAACCGTTGGCCGTCGTGCTGTCGGCCGAACCGGGCGCACGGCCGCCCCGAAGCGGGGAGGACCCTCATGCACGCAAGCAGGGGCGACCGGCTGGTGGTGCACGGCAGGACCGTCGGGCATCACGACCGGGTCGTCGAGATCATCGAGGTACTGGGCCCGAACGGCGACCCGCCCTATCGTGTCCGCAGCGAGGACGGACACGAGGCGATCATGTCGCCCGGCCCCGACTCCGTCGTCCGGCACGGCAAGACCACCGACGTCGACGCCGGCCGGTAAGCGGACGCCGTACGCGGAGCGCCACCGCGGCCGCGCGGACGGCCCCACCGCCCGCGCGGCTCACACCTACGGACGCGCCGCGCTGCCGTAGTGGTCGCGCACGACGCGCGCCATGGCACCGGCCCGGTCCCTGGCCACTTCCTTCGCCGAGAAGTAGACATGGCCGCCCACCTGCGGATAGCCGCGGGCGAAGGTGAGGTGGCGGGAGAGTTCGGCCGGGTCCTTCCAGGCGGCGGGCTGGGCGGCGCCCGCCTTGTAGAGGGCCTCCCCGATGTAGAGGCCGACGTCCGTGCCGTCCACGGTCCGCGCCCACCAGGGCACGAGTTCGGCGTAGTCGGCGGGCGCCGAGCCGAGGGGCCAGTAGACCTGCGGCACGATGTAGTCGAGCCAGCCCTCGCGCACCCAACGGCGGGTGTCGGCGTACAGGTCGTCGTAGGCCTCCACCCCGGCCTTGGTGCGGGAGCCCTGCGGATCGGTGCTCTGATTGCGCCAGACCGCGAACGGGCTGACCCCGAACCGCACGGTGCGTCCGGCCTGCTCGTTCCCGTCCCGGAGCTTTCCGGCCATCTCGTACACCAGCCGGTCGATGTTGTCCCGCCGCCAGGCGGCCCGGTTCGCGAAGCCGTCGCCGTACTCCTCGAACGCCGCGTCGTCGTCGAGGCGCTGTCCGGCGACCGGGTACGGATAGAAGTAGTCGTCGAAGTGCACCCCGTCGACGGAGTAGCGCCGCACCGCGTCGAGCATCGCGTCCTGGACGAACGCACGGACCTCCGGCAGTCCGGGGTTGTAGTAGAGCTTGCCGCCGTACGGGAGGACCCAGCCGGGGTGCCGGCGGGCGGGGTGGTCCGCGGTGAGCCGGCCGGGGTCGGTGTGGTTGGCGACGCGGTACGGATTGAACCAGGCGTGCAGTTCGAGATCGCGCCGGTGCGCCTCGCGGACCGCGAAGTCGAGCGGGTCCCAGCCGGGGTCGCGGCCCTGCTGCCCGGTCAGATACTGCGCCCAGGGCTCGTACGGTGACGGCCACAGGGCGTCCGCGGTGGGCCGCACCTGGAAGAACACCGTGTTGAGCCGGCGGGCGACGGCGGTGTCGAAGTGCGCGCGCAGTTCGCGCTGTTGCTCGGCGGGCCCGAGCTTCGCACTGGAGGGCCAGTCGAGATTGGCTACGGTCGCCAGCCACATACCGCGCAGTTCGCGCCGCGGCGCCCCGCTCGCGGGCGCCGCGGCCCCCGTGGCCAGCAGCGAGGTGGCCGCGCCCAACGCGGCCGTGGCAAAGGTCCTGCGTGTGATCCGACTCATCAAAAGTCCCCAAGTTGTCCGGTTCATCCCTCCTGAGGGCTCAGAATGCCCGCCCCGGCAGCCGTGGCCCAGCACCTCGCGGAGTAACGTCGGGGGCGAGGCGGGTGCCGGACCCTTACGGCGTACCGCCGGTCCTGAAGATCAGCGAAAGGCACGATGTGACCGACATCCAACGCGTCGGAGTGGTCGGCTGCGGCCAGATGGGCGCAGGCATCGCCGAGGTGTGCGCCCGCGCCGGACTGGACGTCATGGTCGCCGAGACCACCGGCGAAGCTCTGGAGCTGGGTCGCACCCGTTTGACCAACTCCCTCGGCAAGGCCGCCGAACGCGGCAAGATCACCGCCGCGGAGCGCGACGCGACGCTCGGCCGGCTCAGCTTCACCACCGACCTCGGGGAGTTCGCCGACCGCGATCTCGTCATCGAGGCCGTGGTCGAGAACGAGCAGGTCAAGACCGAGATCTTCCAGGTCCTCGACCAGGTGATCACCCGCCCGGACGCCATCCTGGCCTCCAACACCTCGTCGATCCCGCTGGTCAAGCTGGCGGTCGCCACCTCCCGCCCCGACCAGGTCATCGGGATCCACTTCTTCAACCCGGCACCGGTGCAGAAGCTCGTCGAGCTGATCCCCGCGCTGACCACCGCCGAGGAGACCATCAAGCGCTCCGAGGCCCTGGTGCAGGACGTGCTCGGCAAGCACGCGATCCGCGCCCAGGACCGCTCGGGCTTCGTCGTCAACGCACTGCTGATCCCGTACCTGCTCTCCGCGATCCGGATGTTCGAGTCCGGCATCGCCAGCCGCGAGGACATCGACAACGGGATGGAACTCGGCTGCGCCCACCCGATGGGCCCACTCAAGCTGAGCGACCTGATCGGCCTGGACACCGTCGCCTCGGTCGCCGAATCCATGTACCACGAGTACAAGGAGCCCCTGTACGCCGCTCCCCCGCTGCTCGCGCGGATGGTGGACGCGGGCCGGCTGGGCCGGAAGTCGGGGTCGGGGTTCTACTCGTACTAAGAAGTGCGCTGACGCGCCAACTGAACCTGTTCAAGGCCGAGTTCACCGGGCGCAGCGCTGGCAGCAGCGCTGCGCCCGACCTGCTTTCACAGCCCTAGCCGGGCTCTCACCTACGCAGCGTTGCCCGGTCGGTGCGGTCTGCCCGGCGGAGCGTCATCGACTGACAAGAATCAGACCCTGACCTGGGACTTTGCGTCTTTCAGAGCTGTCGGGCCCTTCCCCTCTTACTCCGCGGAAAATCCCTGGAAAGTCCCTGGGACAGAGCTGAAAGTCCCTGAAAAGTCCCTGCTGGCGCCCCTGGTTCGGAGCTGTCTGACCAACGATGCTGAGCCTGCACCGGGGCCCTGGGCGTTGGACTACGGCAGCCGTCCAACGCCTTCCCCAAGGACTGGACGTCCGTGAGAACACAGGGGCCCTCAGCGGCCTCTGGCGTGCTGCAGTGGCTGGCGTTGTTGGTAGCGGATCCGGCCTCATGCCTGGTCGATAGTGTGGAGCGCCGCAAGGCGGACAGCCGGACCGAGCCCATGGCCGCTGCGTCCTCTCGCCTCGCCCCCTATCCCACTCAGGGTTGAGACAGCTTCAGGGCCCGTCGGCCCTGTTGTGCAGCTCCTCCACTCACCTGTCATTGTCCCCGGGCGCCACGACGATGGCGTTTGACGAAAGCATCAACGTCCACGACCGGTCTTGCCTACTCTGATCATCAGAGGTGGTGGCGGCGACAACGCGAGCACATCGCCCGACAGGGGTGGAGAGTATGGGACTTATCGCAGTACCGCTTAACGATGGCGACAAAGAGCCAGCGGTGTTCGAAACTGACATCGAGCTCATCGGCTCAGACCTTGAACTTGCAGCAGGCGACGCTGGCGTGGTGAGCCGGGCGCGCGTGTCGTTGGACGACGCCATGACTCAGGTCCGACCGACACTCGCCCGGGTGGTTGATACCTTGCGGGAATTGGGTCCCGACGAGGCCGAGGTTGAGTTCGGACTCAAGATCGGCGGCGACACCTCAGTGATCATCGCAAAGGGGACGGCGGAGGTAAATTTCGCTGTTCGGCTCAAGTGGGCTCGCACGGTGGACGCTTCCTGAAGCAGTGCCTGTGAAGCGAGAAGGATTCATCGTCAAGGTCCGACAGAGCGCGAGCGGGCAAGCTGCGGGGGTCGGTTACGTCGTCGGCGAAAAGCCCATTGTGACGTGCGCCCATGTAGTAAATGTTGCACTGGGCCGGGACAAGGCCACCAGATCCCGTCCCAGTGCGAATGCCCGGGTCCAGGTTGAATTCGTACTGCTTGGCGATGCTGAGGGTGCGCCATTGCGGAACTGCCGGGTCGATGCCTGGGATCCGCCGTCAGGCGATGGAGTTTCTGGGCGTGATACTGCCGGCTTGGTGATGGTTGGGGGTGAGCCTTTGCCCGCCGGCGCTGGCGCAGCACGGCTCTTGGATGCTCCTGCAAGTCGCGCCGACGAAGCCGACGTCTTTGGATATCCCGCAACCCCCACGCGAGCTGCGACCGGCGCCTGGAGCAGCTGCCTGCTCCGTGGGGCCGTTGGCGGCGGCATGATGCAACTGGATAGGGAATCAGAGTCGGCATTACGGGTGCAGCCCGGCTACAGCGGCGCTCCGGTCGTGATCCGGGACCAGTGGGGCGATGCTGTCGTGGCCATGCTTGCGGTGGCCAGCCGGGTTGAGTCTGCCAACGATGCGTACGCAGTCCCAGCAGCGGAGGTCGCAGCAGCCTGGCCGCAGGTACTTGGGCGCAGCATGCTTCCCGCCTGTCCCTACCGTGGCCTCCACGCCTTCACCCCGGAAGACGCGGAAGCTGGTCTCTTTGTCGGGCGAGAAAATGAAGTGTCCCGCTTGCACGAGATGGTGAAATCTCAGCCTTTGGCTATGGTGACAGGGCCCTCTGGAGTGGGGAAAACTTCCCTTGTCGCAGCCGGATTAAAGCCCGCACTGCAAGCCGAAGGATGGCGAGTAGTCACCTTCCGTCCCGGCACCTCTCCGTCCTATGCGGTCGCCCGTGCACTGCTGGAGGTAGAAGGCTCCGGGCGCGACCGCGCAAAGGATCTCGATAGCGTGGTGGAGCGTCTACGCGAAGAGGGGTTTTGGAATGTTGCGGCGAAGACCGCTCTCGCGTCAAATCAGCGACTCATTCTTGTTGCTGACCAGTTCGAAGAACTCTTCAGCTCTACACACGGAGCAATAGAAGAAGCATTACCTTTCCTGCAATCATTTCTACCTCCTCAGGACCACCCTCATACTCCGAACGTGCGCCTCGTATGCACATTGCGGTCTGATTTTCTACCCACATTGCTGAATCTTCCAGACATCGGATCTCGCCTCCAAGACCGACAGCTCAACGTCTCGCCCCTGGACCAGGCAGCGATGACACGGGTGATCATTGAGCCCGCACGGATGACGGGAGTCACCTTCGCCGAAGGGCTGGCCGACATGATCGCGGCCGACGCAAGCAAGGGGCCCGGCGGCCTGCCACTCTTGGAATTTGCCTTAACTGAACTTTGGCCACAGCAAAGGCAGCACCACATCACCTATGACAGCTACCACCGCGTGGGCGGTGTCACGGGGGCGCTGAACCGGCATGCTGAGCAAGCTTTCTCCTCGTTGACGCGCCACCTGGAAGAGGACCGTATCCGCCGCGTACTGCTGTCGATGGTGAGAGCACGCAGCGGGGCCACGGATGCACTACGTGCCACGGCATATCAAGATCACCTCCAACATGACTGGCATGTCGCCCAGCAGCTGGCGGCCCCGGAGCACCGTCTCGTCGTGCTGGGGTCGCATGGGCCCGGTACCGCTGAAATCGCCCATGAGGCACTTATTCGCGAATGGCGAAGGCTCACCAACTGGGTCGACGCCGATGCGGACTTTCAGAGGTGGCTGACAATGATGGAAGAAAGAGCCACCGAAGGCGATCTCCTATCCGCACAGCGCGTGGCGGAGGCCCAGGGTTGGTTGAGTGAGCGCGTTCAAGACATCCCAGCCAACGTGACCACCCTGATCGACGAGAGTCAGCGACAGGTCGTAGCACACGAGAAAACCGAGTCACAGCTCGTTCAGTCACTTGAACTGACTCAACAGCTGAGGGAACGTTCCGAAGAGCTATTGCAGCGCCAAAACGCCCTGGAAACTTCGAACGCTGAACTGGAGGAGAAAGCCGAGCAGCTTCGCGCACAGAACCAACGAATCGAAGAGATCAACCATGACATCGAGGAGGCACGGCAGGTTCTGGAGGAGCGCAGCGAGTACCTGGCGGTAGCCATGCGCCATAAGACAGAGTTCGTGGCGAACATGTCCCACGAGATGCGCACCCCACTCAACTCGCTGCTGATTCTTTCCCGGCTACTGGCCGAGAACGCCGAAGGACACCTGTCCCCGAAGCAGGTGGAATTCGCCGAAACCATCCATGGCGCAGGATCCGATCTACTCCAGATCATCAATGATATTCGCGATCTCACTCAGGTCGAGGCCGGGAAAATGGATGTTTTCCCGACTCGAATCGTATTAGCTCAGCTCATCGACTATATCGAGGCGACATTCCGGCCACTGGCCGCCGAGAAGGGACTAGATTTCTTCGTAAGTGTGCCCCCGGAGCTGCCCTCAGTGCTGCACTCCGACGAACGACGGCTACTGCAGGTGCTGCGCAACCTACTATCCAACGCCCTCAAATTCACCGACGAAGGCACCGTCGAGCTGACCATTCGACGGGCGGTGGCCGATGCCCCCGAAACTATCCGTGAACTGATGCTGGAGCAGGGTTCTTTGCCTTCCCCGGATTCCGACATACTCGCCTTCTCAGTAGCCGACACCGGAATCGGCATAGATCAGAGCAAGTTGGATGTCATCTTCGAAGCCTTCAAGCAGGCAGACGGCACCACAAGCCGCAAGTACGGTGGTACCGGCCTGGGGCTTTCCATCAGCAAGGAAGTGGCACGGCTGCTGGGCGGTGAGATCCACACCACGAGCGAACCCGACCGCGGCTCCACCTTCACTCTCTACCTCCCCACACTCCAAACGCCAGCGAAGCGCTGAACGATGGTTCTTCGGTGAGCCGGGGGCCGAGAACCTTCTGCCTCGGAGCCGTGCTGACGCGGGGCCGTGACCACCGACTGTGTGTCAGCATTCGGCTGCGCGCCGACCCACAGGCGAGTACCGCACACACCACCAGGCCACACGGACGGCATATGGAGGTGCTCGACGAGTCGCCTGCTCACGACGGCCCCCAGAAGTGGGCCATCATGTGGGAGGACTTCGCGGCGGCTGCCGGCGAAGCACCGCACATGGTCGAGGTTCATCGAACATGGCTGACGCGCAGGCAAATTGAGGCGACGGACGGGAAAATGGCGCGGGATTACGACAGTCAGCTGCTGGAGTCGGTGGCGGTACGGCGACGCAGGTTGCGGGACGCCTTGCTGTTCGGCGTGCAACGTGGGCGGCGTACGGCGGACGAGCGGCTGGGGAAGGTCTTCGCGGGGATCGCGATCACGGCTGTCCTGTGCGCGGGGTGTGTGGGGTGGTCGTTCCTTCAGCACACGCTGGCCACGCAGAAGGCTGAGCAGGAGAAGCAGCAGCGTCAGGTGCAGCAGTACGGGCAGCCGACGAAGTAGACAAGATCCCAGGACTCCACGGATCGGATTCGGACAGGTTTTGCGGTACCAAAAGACATACGCGATGAGCTCTGCGCGGCGGCAGAGGTGTTCCATCTCCTCTGACGTGGTGTCGGGATGGACGTCAGCGGCACAGAGGCATGGCTGGCTGGCCAAAGAGTTCGTCAACCCCGCGATGGTAGGTTCCGGTAAGTGGTGAACAGAGCAGCGAGTTCCCGAGCGCAACTGAGCCGAGTGACGTTGGTCGGCGAGCGACGCCGGGCCGATGTCGTCCTGCTCTCCGATACGCCGATAGGGCAACTGATCCCGGATGTGCTGCCGTTGCTGGGCGATCGGCCCGCATCGCGGCCGGTAGCTCGGCAGTTGATTACGGCCGACGGTTCTGTCCTGCCGTACGACAGCACGCTGGCGTCGGCCGGGGTGGCCGACGGCGCCGTGCTCCGGCTGGTGACGACGCATTCCGCGCCGCCGGCTCCCGTTGTGCACGACGTCACCGATCAGGTGGCTGACGACCTCGATCTGCGGTCTTGGCGCTGGCGTCCTGCTGCGCGCCGAGCCAGCGCAGGTGTGGCAACCGTCGTCTTCGCCGTGATCGCCGCGCTGCTCGCCCGCCGTGAGTTCCCGCTTGGCGCCCTGGTGGGTGCCCTGTCAGCTGTATCGCCTGTGCTCCTGGCGGCCGGTGCGCTCGTTGCCAAGATCGGACGGGGAAACCGGGGACTGGCGACCGCGCTCCTGCTCGCCGCCGGCGGGCTCGGTGTTCTCACGGCGTGGACCGCTGCCGATGCGTTCGGCTGGCCGGGCACCGCGCGGCTCGCTGCCGTGGCGGGTGCGCTGGTCGTGACACTCGTGTTCCTTGGATACTTCTCTCCGGTGGGCAGGGGTGGGCTCGTTGGTGCGGTGACCACTACCGCGATCGCCCTTGTGTGGGAGACGGTGGCGGCTGTTCAGGGTGAGCCGACCCGGCTCGGTGCCGTGATGGCTGTCTTCTCTTTGGTGGTGCTCGGTGTGCTGCCGCGGCTCGCATTGATGGCGTCGGGGCTCACCGCACTCGACGATCGCCGCTCGGGCGGTGTCTCCGTCAGCCGTCACCAGGTAGGTACTGCGCTGGCGGCGACGCACCGAGGCCTTGCCCTCTCGACGATCGTCACTGCGATTTCGGCAGCCGCCGCGGGATGGCTGCTCACGCTGGCCGAGAAGCCGACCCTATGGACCGTGGCACTGGCAGCCCTCGTTGTCGTGGTGCTGGTGTCGAGGGCGCGAGCGTTCCCGCTGGTCATTGAGGTTGTTGCGCTCTTCGCTGCCGCGTCCTGCCTGGTGGTGCGCCTGGTGACATGGTGGATGGAGCATGCGGGGGGTGCCGGGCCGCTGGCTGTGTTGTGTGTGGCTGCGGTGCTTCCGTTGGTCGTTTTGGCGGTGCAGGTGCCTGAGCATGTTCAGGTGCGGCTGCGGCGTATGGGCGATCTGGTCGAGTCCATTGCCATGGTGGGGCTCTTCCCGCTCGCCTTTGGTTTGTTCGGTGTGTACGGGCAGCTGCTCAACCAGTTCTGACAGTTTTGAGTCGATGTGCCGGCGCTGCGGGCGGGGCAGCAGAGTGGGGGGTGAACAGGCATGCCGAGCGGAGACGGCTGGCAGGGTGATGTGCTGCGGGACTTGAGGGGCGGCGCTGAGCAGGGTGCACATGGCCCCGGCAGACAGGCGTACCCCACTTCTAGGCCGGGCCACGCACTGCCTGCGCAGGGCGCGCAGGCGCCGGACCCCACCCATGACGGTGGCGCGCCACGGCAGGCCGGCTCCCCGTATGAGGGGCAGGAGCGGCACGCGGGTCATCCGGGCGGCTGGCCGCAGCAGGCCGGGTACCAGGAGCAGCGGCAGGAGCAGCAGGCCCCAACCGCGTACGCCCCGGGCCCCCAGCCCCAGAGCGGTCCCGACTCGCAGCCTGTGGTGGACGACGGCCTGGCCGACGCGCTGCGCAGCAAGCCCCGGCACGGCGAGTCCTACGCGGCGCGTGCGGCACGTGCCCTGCGTCGTACGCTTTCCTCGTCTGCCGCGCGCGAGGTCGCCGCGGTCACCCGCACCGCTGCGGTGCTGCAGCAGCCCGTGACGACCGGTCGACAGATCGCCGTGACCTCCATCCGGGGCGGGTCCGGCAAGTCGACCGTCGCCGCGCTGCTCGGCACCACGTATGCGCACTACCGGCAGGACCCGGTCCTCTTCCTGGAGGCCGACCCGGCCCTCGGCTCGCTGCCGCTGCGTCTCGGCGCCGAGGCGCTGCGCTGGACCACCAGCGAGATCGCGGACCTCGTCAAGCCGGACATGTCCCTGCTCGACGTCACCGGCTATCTCGTCCAGCTCCCCGACAACGCCTGGCTGCTGCCCGCGAGCCAGGGCCAGATCGGAGTCATGCTGAACAGCCGGGCATACGAGCGGGCCGTGGTCGCGCTGCGCCGCTACTTCGGTGTGATGGTCATCGACTGCGAGACATTGCCCGCCGAAGTCGCCCGGGTCGCGCTGGCCGCCGCCCATGGCCGTGTCCTGGTTACGCCCGCCACGCCGGAAGGCGTCACCAGTACGTTCTCGGTGCTCCAGTGGATGCAGGGGCTGCCGCGACATGTAATCGCCGGCACGGTCGTCGTGCTCACCGAGCTGGTACCGCACTCCGGACTCGACCTCGACGCAGCGACCCGGGAACTCAAGGCCACTGGGGTCAGCGTCCAGGTTCTGCCGTATGACCGGCATTTGGCAGCCGGCGGGCAAGTCCACACCGAGTTGCTGGCTCACTCGACCAGGGAAGCCGCAGCCCGCCTCGCCGCGGACGTCTTCCAGCTCTCCCTCTCCCAGCAGCGTCACTGACCCAGATGCCAAGCCCGACCGCGAATGACGGACGACGATGAGTACCCGACTGATACACCGCCCGGCCAGGACCACCCGGCCACCGGCCGCGTCCAAGGCGCGCATCATCGAGGCCCCGCCCAACCTCCCCGAGGGGAAGGCGGGCAACATCGCGATGTCGCTGCTGCCCGTCGCCGGCGTCATGTCGTCGGTGGTGATGATGACGGTCGTGCGCAACAGCCAGTTCGCCGGACTCGGCGCGATCATCCTCGTCGTCACCGTCATCGGGTCCGTCGCGCTGGTCTTCTCACAGCGCGGCAAGGCGCAGCGCACTCGGCGCACTCAGCGCGAGGCGTATCTGGCCTATCTGGAGGATCTGCGCGAGGAGCTGGCCGGCGAGGAGCGGGAGCGGCGCGAGCGGGCTGTTGTCCTCAACCCGCCGCCGGCCGCCCTCTACGACATCGTGCGCGATCCAGCTCGCCTGTGGGAGCGCCGTCGCGCCGACGGCGACTTTCTGCGCGTACGTGTCGGCACCGGTGAGATGCCCGTACGCGATCTGCAGATCGCCCAGCAGGGTTCGTCGGTCCTCACCCCGCCCGACCGCTTCATGCTCAATGAGGCGTCGGCGCTGATGGCCCGTTTCCGCACCGGCACCGAACTCCCGCTCACCGTCCCGCTCGACCGCGTCGGCAACGTCAGCGTCATCGGCCCCCGCGAGGACTGCCTCCGCGTCGCGCGCGCCCTGCTCGTCCAGGCCGCTGCCCTGCACGCCCCCGACGACGTGGCCATGGCGCTCGCCGCGCCCGGCGACCGGCTCGCCGACTGGGAGTGGGCCAAATGGATGCCGCATCTGCTCGACACCGAGCAGTACGACGGCCCCGTCGCCGCCCGCCGTATCGCCCCCTCCGCACCCCAGCTCGCCCGGCAGCTCGGCCCAGAACTGCGCCGTCGCGCCTCCTACGCGGCAGAGGTACGCCGCGGCCTGTCCGACAAGGACGCCCTGTCCATGACGTCCCGCCTGCTGGTCGTCGCCGACGGGCATGGTGAGGACGCCGTAGACCTGCCACGTCCCGACGAGGCGGTCGGCCTGCGCGAGATGGGCGTCACCGTCCTGCACCTGCTCGAACAGCGGGTCCAGGAGCCGGGACAGGTCGGCGTCCGGATCACTGCCGACGGCGATCAGGTGCTCATCGAGGACTTGCGCGCGCAGGAGCCGGTCCTCGCCCACGGCTCTGTGGACGAGGCCAGCATCCCGTTCGCCGAGGGCCTGGCCCGGATGCTGGCGCCACTGCGGCTGTCCGCCGAATCGCTCACCGACGCCCCCCTGACCGGGCCGGTGGACTTCGCCGAACTGCTCGGCGTCGACGACGTGGCACAGCTCGACCTCTCGCGCCTGTGGGCGCCGCGCGGCGAACGTGCCTTCCTGCGCGTACCGATCGGCATCAACGACTCCCACGAGCCGGTGCTGTTGGACCTGAAGGAGTCCTCCGAACTCGGCATGGGCCCGCACGGCCTGTGCGTCGGCGCCACCGGCTCGGGCAAGTCGGAACTCCTGCGCACCATTGTCCTCGCCCTGGTAGCCACCCACCCGCCTGAGGACCTCGCCCTGGTCCTCGTCGACTACAAGGGCGGTGCGACCTTCGCGCCGTTCGCCAACCTGCCGCACGTCGCCGGCGTCATCACCAATCTGGAGAACCAGGCCGGCCTCGTCGAACGCGTCCACGCCTCACTCGCCGGCGAGGTCAAGCGCCGTCAGCGGGTCCTCAAGGACGCGGGAAATGTCGCCGACATCGGGGACTACGCCGCGCTGCGCGCCGGCGGACGGTCGGATCTGGAGGCGCTGCCGCACCTGTTCGTCGTCATCGACGAGTTCGGTGAACTGCTCGCCGCGAAGCCGGACTTCATCGACCTGTTTCTGTCCATCGGCCGTATCGGCCGCTCCATCGGCGTGCACCTGCTGCTGTCCAGCCAGCGCATCGAGGGCGGCCATCTCAAGGGTCTGGACACCTACCTCTCCTACCGGCTCGGCCTGCGCACGTTCTCCGCCGACGAATCCCGTACGGTTCTGGACACCGCAGACGCCTTCCACCTGCCGCCGCTGCCCGGTTTCGGCTACCTCAAGGTCGACACCAGCCACTACGACCGCTTCAAGGCGAGCTATGTCTCGGGCGCCTACCGCGGCCCCGTGCAGCACCAGGACGACGAGGACACCGGGCCCCTCGCCCTCCCCTACGACACCTTCAACACCATGACCGGTGCGAAGGATGCGGACACCGAGGAGCCTGCGGTGCGGCGCCGCGAGATGGGGCCGACCGAGCTGGGCGTCATGGTCGAGCAGCTGGCCAACGCCGCCGGTCCGGTGCGCCGCATCTGGCTGCCCCCGCTGCCCGACGCGATCGCCCTGGACACGGTCGCCGGCCCCCTGAACGTCGGTGCGCGCGGCACGCAGCTCACGGGGCGTCGCGGCCCACTGGAGGTACCACTCGGTCTGCTCGACGATCCGGCCAGGCAGTGGCAGGGCCAGTGGTACCTGGACCTGACGGTGGCGGGCGGTCACGCCGCCGTCATCGGCGGCCCGCAGTCCGGCAAGACCACGCTCCTGCGCACCCTCGTCCTCTCCCTCGCGCTGACCCACACCCCGCAGGAGGTCGGCATCTACGGCCTCGACCTGGTCGGCGGCGGCCTGGCCGCTCTGGCGGGCCTGCCGCACGTCGGAGGTGTCGCGGGCCGCGTCGACCGTGAGCGGGTGGCGCGCACCGTCGACGAGGTACGTAACATGCTCGCGGCCAGGGAGGACCTCTTCCGCGAGCATGGCATCGACTCCGTCGATCAGCTGCGTGCCCTGCACGCGGCGGGCCGGCTGCCGCAGCTGGCCTCCGCCGAAATCGTGCTCGTCATCGACGGCTTCGGCGCGCTGCGCGACGACTTCGAAGAGCTGGACGACGCCGTCGCCGACATCCTGCAACGCGGCGGCGGTTACGGCATCCACGTCGTGGCGGGCATGCTCCGCTGGAACGACGTGCGCATCGCCGTCCAGTCGAACTTCGGCACCCGCGTCGAGCTACGGCTCAACGATCCCAGCGAGTCCAGCATCGACAGCAAGCTGACAGTGACCCTCTCCCCCGACGAGCCCGGCCGCGTCCTGACCACCGGCAAGCTCTTCGCACAGGTCGCGCTTCCCCGTACGGACTCGCTCGCTGATACCGCGGACCTGGGGGCGGTTCTGGAGCGCGCGACCCGGACGATCCGCGCCACCTGGAGCGGCGAGGTCGCCCAGCCGGTACGGGTGCTGCCGCACGTCCTTGAGCCCCACCTCCTGCCGGGCCCGGTCGCAGAACCCCAGCGGGTGCCGATCGGCCTGGACCAGACGGCCCTCGAACCCGTGCTGCTCGACCTGTTCCAGCACGACCAGCACCTGCTGATCATGGGCGACAGCGAGTGCGGCAAGACGAATCTCCTGAAGACCATCGCCCACGGCCTCATCGACCGCTACGGCGAGGACGAGCTGGTCTTCGCCGTCATGGACCCCCGACGCAGTCTGCGGGGCGTGGTTCCCGAGGAGTTCAACGGCGGCTACGCGTACAACGCCAAGCTGTGCGCGGGCCTCGCCACGGGTATCGCCGACGTATTGGACAAGCGGCTGCCCGATGACGGCGCGCGCGTCGAGGAGCTGGAGCCCGGTAGCTGGGGCGGCGGGCCGCGGATCGTCGTCCTCGTCGACGACTACGACGTGCTCACCACCGCCGGCCAGGAACCACTGGCACCCTTCCTCCCGTACATCCCCTCCGCTGTCGATATCGGCCTCCACTTCGTCCTGACGCGCCGTGTCGCAGGAGCCTCACGCGGCATCTACGAACCCCTCGTCCAGGGCCTGCGCGAGTCGGGATCCTCCGCACTGCTCATGGCGGGCGACCGCGGCGAAGGCCAGCTCTTCCCCGGCGTCTACGCCTCCCAGCAGCCACCGGGCCGCGGCGTCTTCATCCGCAGAGGCCAGCCCAACCGCCTGATCCAGACCGTGCACGCCCCCAGGTGACGCGCAAGCGGGCTCTCTCGCCCACGTGGACCACAAGACGCACGGCATTCATGCCACGAACGACGAAGGACCGGCCGACCACATGACCAAGGACGTCATCGCCCTCACCCAGCGCATGCCCGACCCGGCCACCATGCTCGCGGGCCTGCTCTCCGGAGGCCCCGACAACCTCGTCGACACAACAGGCGAAGGCGCCGTCATACGACTCTGCGACGAGGAAGGCCGACCGCTCGTCTCCGTCGAGGCACCACTGCTCGTCCAGGTACCCGGAGAAGCTGAACGGCTCCTCGGCGCCATGCCACCGCCCGTCCCCTACTGGTGGACGGAAGCCCGCGCCACCACCGGCGTCGAACACGCCGAACTCCTCGCGGGCACCTTCGCCGCCCGACTGGCCACCTTGGCTGACGGCTCCGCCTGGCCACCCGAAGCCGCACGCAACCTCACCGTGGTGAAAACCGACGGCGTAAACGTCGCACCCACCCCCGCCGACCCCGCCGCCGGTCAGGCCACCGTCGACGTCCTCACCGACAAAGTCGCCGTCGTCATCCAGGACCGCCCCGTGGTCGCCATGACCGCCTGGCTCTCGCACGCATACCAGACAGCCGCCAACACCGAGCTGGGTCTGCAGATCGTCACCCCGCCCGGTACCACGCTCTCCCCCGCCGTGCGCGACAGCCTCAGCAACTGGCCCTCCCGCTGGGTCCTACGGGACGAGCGGGACGGCTACTACGACGGGCTGACCGGAGCCGTACTGTCCTGGCAGGACGGCATGTTCGCCCCCGTGACGTCGCCCGATGCAACCGACGACGACCCCCGCACTCGGCTGGCTGCCTCCTACCAGGAGGTCATGGCCACCGGCGAGCGCCAGCTGGCCATCACCTTCCGCACCACCCACCCAGCAGACGAGCGTCTGGTACTCGGGGGCGCGCTGGAGTCGATATGGCGCGAACTCACCGGCAATCCCCCGGCCGGATGGGGCACCGCAGAACCCGCCACCCTCCCCTGGTCACCGCGCCAGCTGACCGACATCGCCTACGAGCGGGCCCCAGCGCCGACCTGGTTCGTAGTGGTCGGCAGCCCGGACCGGCCCGGCCTCGCCACCATCCGCGTCAAGCGCACGACGGCAGGCGTGGAGGAATACGTCACGCTGACCTTCGGCTACGGGCCCGACGAGGAGCCTCCCGTGAGCGCCCTGCCAAGGGCCGCGGAACTGCTCGCCACCCGCCACCGCCTCACCTCGATGCTCATCCAGATCCGCAAAGCCCGCCGCGACCTGGCCGTGCCGCCCCGCTTCGAGGGTCCCGGCGTCCCGTTCGCCTTCGTACTCGGCGCGGAGGAAGTCCATCAGATGCCCGACGACCGCGCCCGGCAGATCCCGCTGTCCCAGCCGCCTGTCCCCCTCGGACCCAAGGCCCACCCCGCGCTGTACTACCCACTGCCCGGCGACCCCTCCGACCTGTCGGGCTGGCAGGACTTCGAACGCCTCATGCGGCATCTCAAAGGCGAGTAGGAGCGTCTGATTGCGCAAGTGACGGGGGCGGCTCCTGGCACATTTGAGCCATTGTCACACCCTCGTCATAGCATCGGGATTGTGAATTGCACCGGTCATGTCCCGGTTGATAGGCATGACCGTACATACGATCGTCAAGTCCGGCAGGGGGAGCCCGATGAAGTTCGACATGGGAGCGCAGACGCTCTCGACCCTGAGGTCGAAGTCGCAGGGATCGAGCACGGAACTGGGGACGTTGATCCACCAGCTCGTCCAGGCGGCGCAGCCGTTGGAGGGCAAGTTCAACGGCGCGGGCAAGGCGGCGTTCGACTCCTTCAAGGCGAACGCGGACGAGATCACGGCGTCGCTGAACAGCGCGCTGTCCGCGATCGTGGGCGGCCAGTCGGGTATGGAGTCGGCGTTCGGCTCGGGCGTGCAGGAGCAGGCCGACAACGCCCGGACGCAGATGGCGTCGGCGAACTTCGACGCGGCCCGCTTCTCGGGCCGCTGACAGCCCGGTAGCTGCGGAAGTACACAGAGTCTTTAGGGGGAGTGATTGTGATGGCTGCTGGCATGGACCGTCGTTCGTACGACTCGGGTGCATCGGCGGAGGCGCAGGGCAACATCCAGGCGGTGATCGGCCGTCTGGAGCAGGTGATCGCGGCGCGTGATGCGCAGGTCAAGGCGGCCATGGCGGATTTCGCCGCGGATGGTGTCGCCGAGGAGTACCACGGCAAGGAGCAGCGCTGGAACCGTGCCTCGCAGGAGGTCCGGAGCATCATCCAGCTGCTGAAGACGACGCTGGAGAGGAACGACTCCACCGCGCACCAGACACTCGCACGCGCAAAGGCCGCAGTCGACAACATCGGCTGAACCACCCCCAGCGCACCAGCTTGTTGGTCTCCGTGGGGGCGGCGGTGTCGCGCGGGTCGTGGTGCGTGGGTGCAAGAGATGAGGAATACGGGGGGCGTTCATGGCGTCATGGGATATTCAGCCGCAGGGAGTGCAGGGCCAGTTGAAGGTCGTCGGCACGCACGCCGAAGACCTCGGCACGGCCCTCAACACACTGCTCGCCGACATCCAGGAGGCAGCCCAGGCGGCCGGTACGGCTGTGCCGGGCACGCAGGCCACCACGTCACCGAACGGGCTGATGTCGGCGTCGGGGTACAAGCCAGTGGGACCGGTGGCCCCGGACCTGTTGCCGAAGACGGCAACGGGCCCGGTCGCCGCCGCGCTGGTCGAGTACGTAAACGGCCGCAAGAAGGACATGAAGGCGATGGCCGACCGTTGCCAGGCCGCCGTTCTAGGGGCTGCCAAAGCCACCAATGAATACGTCCAGGGCGACCTGGAAGCGGCCAAGAACGCCCAAAGCGCCGCCCACGCCGTGCGGCTGGAGGCTCTCAAGGACTTCGGGGGGAAGCAGAAGTGAGCGGCGGACCGGTCGACCCGGCCGATGTACCGGTCTTCACCGGGGACCTGGACGTTCTCGAAACCAAGATCAAGGCGCTCTCCCGCGGCGGCTCTACGGTCGCAAGGGCCGGCTCGGACGTCCACAAGTCCTTCGGTGGGCTAGCCGCCTTCTACAAGGCACCCGAGGCGGAGCAGCTGTTCGGCGTCACCAAATCGGTGGAGGACACCGCGCATGACCTCGGCGAGGACATGCGCGTCATCGCCAAGGCGCTGGGCGCCTACGCCCGTGAGATCACCCCTCTGATCGAGAAGTTCAAGCAGCTCAAGAAGGAAGCCGCCGACTTCCAATCCAACGAGGCCGCCGAAGATGACTGGAGCGAAGACGGCGACCTGACCGACGAGAACCTGGCCCGCCGCAACAAGATCGCCGAAGTCTGGACCGCGTTCCAGGAAGCCGAACGCAACTGCCACGCCAAGATCGTCGGCCTCGTCAACGGCAAGGCGCTCCACGTCATCGACGCCACCCACAAGACGGGGTACGGCTACAACGCCGAAGACCTCAAGCAGGCCAAGAGCCTGCCCTGGGGCGAGGCGGTCGAGGAATCCATTCCCGGATGGCAGGTGTGGGAGCACGCCTGGGAATTCGGCAAGGGCTTCGTCGTCGACGGCGCAGGAGCCGGCGTCGAGGCACTGAAAACCCTGTTCGGCGGGCACGGAGGAGACGCCGCCGGTGAGGCATGGCTCGGTCTGGCCAAGCTCTCCACCGGCATCACGATCACCACCGGCTTGCCCTTCTTGGCCGCCCCTTATTTCGCGACACCCGGGCACATGCTTCCCTCCTGGCTGCGGGAATCGCGTACCGCGATGCTTGAGACCGGAAAAGCGTTCGTCGCCTGGGACCAGTGGGGATCGAACAACTCCCGGGCCGCAGGCGCTGTCACCTTCAACATCCTGAGCGCCGTCATCACCCGGGGCGGCGGCAGCGCCGTAGCGGGCGCGGGCAAGGCCGCCACGGCGGCCAAAGCCATCTCCGTCGGCAGCAAGGTGGCCCAGGCCCTCGACCCGATGACCTACGTCGCCAAGGGCGCAGGCATCGGCCTGTCCAAGCTCCGCGGCGTAATGGCCGGCCTCAGGGACGCCGGCCACCTCGCGACCCCGAATATCTCCGACGGCGCCTACAGCCTGCCCGAAGGCTCCCAAAAACTGCCGGACGGCACGATCCAGCTCCCCAAGGACGCCGCCGTTCCGGAGGGGGCAACCAGGCTCCCGGGCGGCAAAATCAAGCTGCCCGAAGACACCATCACCCTCCCGCCGGGCACGGTGAAGAACCCACTAGATGGCCCGGGGAGGTACGTGGGCACCGATGGCTCCCTCTACAGGGAGGACGGGAGCCTCCTCCAGAAGGGCGACCAGGCCAAGAAGGAAGGTGTCCCCGACCCGAAGGCTGGCGCGGACAACCCACGGACCGAGACCCCGGCCCACCAGGAACAGCGGGTCCCGGCCGGCGTCGGCGGACGCGGCGACGACTTCACACGCGTCGGCTCGGACATAGCCGACCCGGCCCGCACCAGCGACAACGCAGGCCACGGCCACACCAGGCCAGGCGACAACACCCCCACAGGCCACGCCGGCAACCACGGCGCTCCGGGCGGCAACGCGGGCAACCACATGCCCACCAACAATCACACCGAACCGTCCCCCTCGGGTGGGGCGCACGCCTCGGACACTACGCCAACCGGGCCCGAACACAGCTCCGGCGACAGGCAGGGGGTCCCGCACCAGAGTGATCACAACGGACAGTCTGGCGGCCATGATGGGCCGAGCTCGTCTGACGCCTCATTCGGTGACGGCGGCGGTTCGAGAGGCGGCGGAGCCGGTCAGACCGGCCTGGGCGACGAAGGCTTGCAAACACCTGCTGAGCACGCCCCCGGCGGGGCTTCCGAGTCGATGTTGCCTATGGAGCGCGGCGGCGAGCTGGAGCAGCGTCTACGCGAAGCGATCAAGGGACTCCCAGGTGCCACGCGTCCCAAGCCGAATGTTCTCGAGCTGGCGCTCTCCCGCCTGGCCGAGAATCCGCGCGGCCACGCGGTGGCCGACATCATTGCTTCCGGGCGGTTCAACCGCAGTGGGGATTTCTCCCAGGTGGTATCGAGTCTGGGGTCAAAAAAGATCGGAATGGTCGAGCCCGGCATCGACCAGATCATCTTCGCCGACGACCTGTGCAAGAGCGGGGTGCCTGCCGAGTCGATCAACTTCGAGGTGAAGAACGCAACTGGCGGAGATATCGACGTGCATCTACGTGCCGAGAACGGCGAGGTGTACGGGTACCAGATGAAGCGCCTGAACGAACCTCTCGACCCGGTGGGTGAGATCATGCGTGGGAAGTACCTAGGCCAGCTGGCCAAATCCGACGTCGACCACCGCATCATGCTTGTGGACGGCCAAGGTAGCGTCGCCCAGTGGATGGAGAACGGCTCCTTCCAGGCGCTCATAGACGTTCACCGAGTCGGTCGCAACGGCAACGGCCTCGGCGCCGGGACGACATTCGTCATCAGGCTCGACGACGGCTCGCTCGTGATACCTCCCGGAGCGAAGACAGACCCTAAGGACATACTGTGATTACTACCGAGCCTGTGGGCGAATGGTTCTGGGACGTCACGGTGGACGTCTCCGAGCGGCGCGGTGCCGCGAACGCCCTGGAACTTTTCACTGCCGTTCATGCACAGATGGTCCATCAGGAGATCGCCGCGGGATGGGGGCGGACGACGCTTTCCCTCGCTCCTCGCGATGCCGTCGGGCAGCCGCTGCTCACCTGGCAGGGCTCCTCCCTAGCTGGCCAGGCGGCTGCGGTGGACCGCGTCGGGCTGGTCGCAGGGCGCCTGCTGTCTGTACAGAGCGATGTTCCCGGGGTTTGGTTCGAGTCCGGCGCTGGCCACCGGGCTGAGAAGCTGTTCTCGTTGGGCTTGGATGTGTGGGGTGAGGGCGGCGGCCTGGTCACCTTGTCGACGTTCTCGGACGCATGGCTGACACTCGACCTACGCGAGCGCGCGCAGCCCGCAGTGCACGCGGAGAATGCGCCACGCCTTGAAGCGGTCCTGCGGGGGATGTCCAAGGTTCTCGGAAGCGCGCCCGATCCCGGTGATCCCACCCGGTATGCCCACCCCACGGCCACGGGCTTTGAGGACCTGTCCGAAGAAGGGGCCGACTATGACGACTCGTGGGGGACGTTCGAAGTCCCGGCGCGCTGGAAGAAGCTGATGAGGCTACTGCCGGACAGATATCCGGAGCAGGGCTACGAGAGCTGGACCGACGGCCCCGTCCGGTACGTGAAGGTGCTGAGCCGAGACCGGGTGATGGGCTACCTCTGGGCCGGCACGGCCGAAGACGCGGCGGGCTACGAGCCGCGGACCGCGGCCGGCGAGGCCGCCTTTGAGGAGGGCATCCCATGGCTCCTGCACTTCGCGAAGGCGCGTCAGGCGGGGGTGCCACCTCTGGCCGCGCTCCGGGAAGTGGCTGGGTCCCACGGGGTGTCCGAGCAGCACGACATCGACTCGCTCGACATGCTGCAGGAGTACTCCGGCCGGCACTGAGACGCCGGGTATGCGGCCAGCGAGACTCTCCGGCAGAGCAACGCTCCCAAGACGGTTACCTCGCCGCATTCCTGACCAACGCGGCTAAACCTTAAGGAGAGTTCCATGCCGACTCTGATGCGCGCACCGAGGGAATGCGGCTCATAGTTCTGGGATCTCGAGGGGTGACGGCGCCGGGGCTGGAATCAGCTCTCACAAGTCCTTCGGTGGGCTGGCCGCCTTCTACAAGGCACCCGAGGCGGAGCAGCTGTTCGGCGTCACCAAACCGGTGGAGGACACGGCGCATGACCTCGGCGAGGACATGCGCGTCATCGCCAAGGCGCTGGGCGCCTACGCCCGTGAGATCACCCCTCTGATCGAGAAGTTCAAGCAGCTCAAGAAGGAAGCCGCCGACTTCCAATCCAACGAGGCCGCCGAAGATGACTGGAGCGAAGACGGCGACCTGACCGACGAGAACCTGGCCCGCCGCAACAAGATCGCCGAAGTCTGGACCGCGTTCCAGGAAGCCGAACGCAACTGCCACGCCAAGATCGTCGGCCTCGTCAACGGCAAGGCGCTCCACGTCATCGACGCCACCCACAAGACGGGGTACGGCTACAACGCCGAAGACCTCAAGCAGGCCAAGAGCCTGCCCTGGGGCGAGGCGGTCGAGGAATCCATTCCCGGATGGCAGGTGTGGGAGCACGCCTGGGAATTCGGCAAGGGCTTCGTCGTCGACGGCGCAGGAGCCGGCGTCGAGGCACTGAAAACCCTGTTCGGCGGGCACGGAGGAGACGCCGCCGGTGAGGCATGGCTCGGTCTGGCCAAGCTCTCCACCGGCATCACGATCACCACCGGCTTGCCCTTCTTGGCCGCCCCTTATTTCGCGACACCCGGGCACATGCTTCCCTCCTGGCTGCGGGAATCGCGTACCGCGATGCTTGAGACCGGAAAAGCGTTCGTCGCCTGGGACCAGTGGGGATCGAACAACTCCCGGGCCGCAGGCGCTGTCACCTTCAACATCCTGAGCGCCGTCATCACCCGGGGCGGCGGCAGCGCCGTAGCGGGCGCGGGCAAGGCCGCCACGGCGGCCAAAGCCATCTCCGTCGGCAGCAAGGTGGCCCAGGCCCTCGACCCGATGACCTACGTCGCCAAGGGCGCAGGCATCGGCCTGTCCAAGCTCCGCGGCGTAATGGCCGGCCTCAGGGACGCCGGCCACCTCGCGACCCCGAATATCTCCGACGGCGCCTACAGCCTGCCCGAAGGCTCCCAAAAACTGCCGGACGGCACGATCCAGCTCCCCAAGGACGCCGCCGTTCCGGAGGGGGCAACCAGGCTCCCGGGCGGCAAAATCAAGCTGCCCGAAGACACCATCACCCTCCCGCCGGGCACGGTGAAGAACCCACTAGATGGCCCGGGGAGGTACGTGGGCACCGATGGCTCCCTCTACAGGGAGGACGGGAGCCTCCTCCAGAAGGGCGACCAGGCCAAGAAGGAAGGTGTCCCCGACCCGAAGGCTGGCGCGGACAACCCACGGACCGAGACCCCGGCCCACCAGGAACAGCGGGTCCCGGCCGGCGTCGGCGGACGCGGCGACGACTTCACACGCGTCGGCTCGGACATAGCCGACCCGGCCCGCACCAGCGACAACGCAGGCCACGGCCACACCAGGCCAGGCGACAACACCCCCACAGGCCACGCCGGCAACCACGGCGCTCCGGGAGGTAACGCGGGCAACCACATGCCCACCAACAACCTGGACAACGGGACAGGCGGCACCGGCCGCACAGGCGACAACAATCCCGCGGGCGGTACCAGCCACACGGACAACCCGTCCACCAGCTCCGGCGGCCGCGACCTCCCTGGCGATTCGACGGCCGAGAACGGCCTCGCGGGTGGTTCCACCACCAGTAACGGAATTCCCGGCTCCGGCCATCCGGAGTCCTCGGTCCTGGATGCCCTCGACAACGCTGCCCGCGCCCGGGAGAGCATCGGGGACAACGCAGGCGCCGACGGGGCACGTGCTGGCGACAACGCGGCCACGCCTGCCGGAGAGAACCAGGTGGGCGGCACCCCGGCCCCGCACCAGCCCATGCCGCGTCCCGAGTTCATGCTGGATGGCCCGAACCCTTACGGACCGCGTGGACGGCTCACGCAGGAGCAGATCGAGGAGATCCAGGTCTATCGTGCCAACCACGAACCTGGGTACTTCAAGGACTACTACAAAGGCGGCGAACACCTCGGCGACCGGAAGAGCCTGGAACTCACGGACGAGAGCGGGCTCACTCCGCCTCAGCTGACCAGGCTGTCGGATGACAGCCCGTTGATCCGTGCAAAGGACGCTCCTGAGCCCCCCAAACCCCATTTCCTCGACGCCGATTACATCCCTGTAGGGGCGGATACCGTCACGGGCGCTTCCAGACTCAAGATTCTCCACGAGGCTGCGCAGGAGCGCCACTTCGCCATTCAGTGGGACAAGCTCGTCGAGAGCTGGAAGGCGGAGACCGGCAAGGCGCACGAAGCCCACGGCACTCTCGAAACGGGAGGGCTCTGGGGCGAGGCCAAGGGGGCCTATAAGGAATCCCACACTCAGATGGGGGACCTAGCCGAGAAGTTCGGCGAGACGGCCGCCGAGCATCACTTTATCGCTGAGCGCTACCCGGACTTCGACAAGCAGACCCTCCTCGGCCCAAAGAACGGCAATGACCAGTTCGATCAGGTGTGGAAGCACGAGGACGGTCGAGTGGTTGTTATCGAGGCCAAGAGTAATACCCGTACAGATATCGGTTCTCGCACCCTCCCGGACGGCAGAAAGGTTTCCCAGGGAAGCAGGGAATATTTCTTCGACATCATCCGCATGATGAAAAAGCGCGGCGAATTCGGAGTTGCGAGAGACCTGGAGAGGGCTCTGGCTGACGGGAAGCTAGAATATGTTGTCGTCAAGGGGGAGAGGAACGCAGGAAGGTACACTGGCCTCCAATATCGGCGCTTCGATATCAGTAAGGGGACTCCTCCGTGACCGTAGACATCTCCCGGCATCACCTGTCGGCGGGACCTGACGCCGAGCAGTTCGCGGAGCGGCTGAGCGCACACTTGGCCGAGGGCATCGACGGTCTCGAGGACTCCGTCGGCGCCACAAGCTTGCTCGACTCCCATTTCGACACCGGGCTCCTGCTGTTGCGCGCTCGCTGTGTCGTCGATCCGCGAGCGGCGGCGCTGGAGACATGGGAGGCCGCGGTCAATGCGATGCAGCTGGGCTCGGCGTTGTTTGCCGTGACGGGGGCGAGCGAGGGGTCTGTCGAATGCCGCATCAACCGGAAGGTGCGATCGCTTCCGGCCGTCGGCCCGCTGTCAACTGCCGATGCGGGGAATTGGCTGACGGCGTTCTGGCTGGCCGTCATTTGCCGTGACCAGCGGCGGATGACGCAGCTCTGTGAGATCCCGCTGGAGCGGCTGCGTGCGCCCGAGGGGCAGTACGACGAGTACATCTACCACTGGGTGGACACCCTGCAGACGTACTGGCTGCGGCGGCCGGGGCTGGTGGAGAAGCTCACCGCCACATTCCAGTCGTCGGATCCCGCAGTGGCACGGGTCGCCCCGCGAGATCTGCTGGATGGCTTGCTCTATCCGCCGATTAACCTCTTCTACCGCTTCGTACGCAAGGACGAGGAAGGCTTCAGTCCGGCCTTGGTGGAGGCGCTGAAGCTACACAAGACGTACTGGACTCTGAACGAGGACCGGGAAGCGGACATTGACGGCAGCATCGCGCTGGGCCCTCTTGCAATCGCCTGCCTCGCTTACGACGGTGAACTCCCGATCGAGGTCGAGTCGGAGTACCTGCCCAAGCACCTGCTCCAGCGCGGTTGGCTCGGTAAGTTCCCCACCTGAGACACACATGACGACGCGCATTCTCAGGAGAATCACGTGGCCTCGATCATCCCCCGCCACCCCTTTCCCACGGGCAACGCGGAAGAGGGCCTCGCCGTGCTCCAAAACAGCTCAGAGAAGCTGATCGACGGGCTGGAGGCGCGCTCCACCAGACTGGGCGATGCCCTGGGCACCACGCTCCCCCTGGCCAAGGCGCACTGCCTGATGGACCCGAGGGCGGCGATCTTCCCCACGTGGGATGCCTGGGTGAACGCGATGCAGGTCGGCTCCGCGGTGTTCGCTGCCGCGACCACGACCGAAGCATCAGTTCAGTGCCGCATTGCGCACAAGGACCGCACGCTCCGGGCCACCGGCGCGCAGTGGTACGTGCACCCGGGATCCTGGCTCAGCGCCTTCTACCTGGCGGTGGTGTGCAGGGAGAAGGACAGGATCACATCCCTGTGCCGTGTACCCCTGTGCCTGCTACGGGAGAACGGCTCACGCTTCGGGGAGTACGACTACGCCTGGATCGATACCCTCCAGACCTATTGGCTCGGCGGCCAGGACCTCGTCCCGAAGCTGGTGACCGCGGTCGACGCCACCGACCCGGAAGCCGTCGACGACCCTGAGACGGTGGGCAAGCTGCTGTACCCCCCGATGGAGATGTTCCACCGCTTCATCCGCAAGGACCGGGACGGCTTCAACCGGGCGCTGGCCAACGCCCTCCAGTGGCACAAGGAGTACTGGAGCGAGGAGGAGCGAGCCTTCCAGATCCCAGGCCTCGTCGGGCTCGCCCCCCTCGCCATGGCCTGCATCGCCCACGACGCGGGCATCCCCATCGAGGTCGAGTCCGAGTACCTGCCCGCCGTCCTCATCAAACGCAACTGGTGCGGCGAGTTCCCCACGTAAGTAGGCAGCCGTCAGCGGCGGAACGATCTCCCGAGGCGTTCCACGATCGACAACCGTCCCCGGCACCAGGGGCGCGCGGACCAAGCTCTCCTGGCTCGGGCGCGGCCGACGACACCTCAATCTGCTGAGAGCGGTGCCGTACCTCGCGCCGCCCGTGGGGTTTCGCCCTGTCCGCGCCAACTGCTGCACCGTTGATGAATACCAGGTCCTGGCGTGACCGGGCGCCTTCCTGGCCGAGCTGCGAGGTCACCAGGGCGTGATAGGGGCTGATGCAGGTTCGGGTGACAGGTGCGGTCACGCGGCCTGGAGGGCCGGCGTGGTCATGACGGTCTCGAATTCGATGGGGGTCAGTCGGCC